>NZ_AWTT01000019.1 GCF_000876205.1 Paucilactobacillus wasatchensis
TCCACAATTTCAGACTTAGGATACTTGTAGCATTTTCTACTAGTTTCTACTCTATAAATTATAAAAACAGTTTAAAACAGCTAAACAAAAAAACAACTAATCCTCCTGAAAGAGAACTAGTTGCCTAGTAAGGACTACGTCCTTAAATTAAGTCATCAGTACTTCTTGACGAAGAGCCTATATTTTTGTAATTAATTATTTCCGCTAATAATTTAAATTAGTTAAATCTAACATACAAAAAACATATATAGGTTAATATATGAGCTCTTTTTCACCCATTTTTTGTATGCTTTTTGTATGACTCGTTCCAATCTATTCCAGCTTATTCCCACCTATCAACGTTTACGCTTGTTCTTTTTAACCGTTTTTCTTGTTCTTTTTCATCTTACGAGCCATGGAATTCATTGCTAGCTTGCCCATCTTACCGCCCGGCATGTTGCCACCCATCATTTGTTCCATGCCATTCATGTTGCCACTTGAAACTTGTTTCATCATTTTCTTCATTTGTCCGAATTGCTTAATCATCCGATTGACCTCAACGATTGGACGACCAGCACCAGCGGCTAACCGGCGGCGGCGGCTTGGATTAAGAACATCTGGATTTTCACGTTCAGTTGGTGTCATTGAGTAAACAATGGCTTTAATGTGTTCCATGTCTTTGGGGTCCACATTAATATTTTTCATTGCTGGATTATTTGCCATCCCCGGAATCATCTTCATCACATCTTCCAGTGGGCCCATTTTTTGCACCTGTTCCATTTGATCCAAAAAGTCATTAAAATCAAACGAGTTCTCGCGCATTTTTTCCATTGTCTTTTGCGCTTGATCTTCGTCATAATCTTGCTGCGCTTTTTCAATCAGGGTGAGCATATCACCCATCCCCAAAATACGGGAAGCCATTCGATCTGGATGGAAGACATCCAGATCGGTCATTTTTTCACCTTGACCAACAAATTTGATTGGTTTACCAGTGACAGCCCGAATAGATAGCGCGGCACCACCACGGGTATCGCCATCCAACTTGGTCAAAATAACCCCGGTTAATTCTAGTTGATCATTAAATCCCTGTGCCGTTTCAACCGCATTTTGTCCGGTCATAGCATCGACAACCAGCAAAATTTCATCTGGTTTGGCTAAGTCAGCAATATTAACCAACTCACCCATCAGCTTTTCATCAATTTGCAAGCGCCCGGCGGTATCGATAATGACATAATCATTGTGCTGATCTCTAGCTTGCTGCATCCCCTGTCGCACAATTTCGACCGGATCGACATCTGTTCCTAACTGAAATACAGGAACATCAATTGATTTGGCCACTTGTTCCAATTGATCAATCGCAGCAGGACGATAAACATCGGCCGCAATAAACATCGGTCGCGCGTTTTCTTCATTTTTAAGTTTTAATGCTAATTTGCCAGCAGTAGTAGTTTTACCTGCTCCTTGCAAACCAGCCATCATAATTACGGTCGGGATCTTATCAGACTTGTTGAGAGCAACTGCCTCTGTTCCCATTGTGCTAGTTAATTCTTCATTAACAATTTTGACGATTTGTTGGGCCGGATTTAAACCCTTTAAAACCTCAGCCCCTGAAGCTCGTTCCCGAACTTGTTTAACAAAGTCCTTAACCACTTTGAAATTAACGTCGGCTTCCAGTAACGCCAATCTAATTTCACGCATTGTTTCTCGTAAATCAGCTTCGGATACTGTTGGTTTACGCCGTAATTTGGTCATCGCATTTTGGAGTCGTTCAGTTAATCCTTCAAATGCCATTAGTCATGCTCCTATTCTTCTTCCAGATTTTCAAGGTGAGCAACTAAGTCGTTCAACTTTTCATCAGTTGGATAATGGTTTTTAACGTACGCCTGAATTGTATCTGCCTGATGATTACGAGCAACAAAATCGCGGTATAAATGTAATTTGTTTTCATAATCCTCAATAATCGACTCAGTTCTCTTTATATTATCATAAACAGCTTGACGGCTGATCGAAAATTCGGCAGCAATTTCGCCCAGTGAATAATCATCGCCGTAATACAATTGCATATAATTATTTTGTTTATCAGTAAGTAGCACTTGATAAAACTCAAACAATGAGTTAATTCGATAATTCTTTTCAATTTCCATAGTTACTTATCCTTAATCATTCGTCTTGACGAGATCCTTGAATAAACCGTAGACAAACTCACTAGCATCAAATGCTTGGAGGTCATCAACTTGTTCACCAAGGCCGACCAGCTTAACTGGTAAATGTAATTCATTGCGAATGGCCAGTACAATCCCACCGCGAGCAGTCCCGTCCAACTTAGTTAACACGATCCCAGTCACATCTGTACTTTCTTTAAATAGTTTAGCCTGAGTCAGCGCATTTTGACCGGTCGTAGCGTCTAGTACCAATAATACTTCGTGCGGTGCAGTCTCAATTTCGCGACTAATAATGCGCTTCATTTTTGCCAACTCATTCATCAGGTTAACTTTATTTTGCAGTCGACCAGCTGTGTCCACAAATAAAACATCATAATTTTCATCCTTAGCTTGCTTAACAGCATCAAACACGACTGCGGCTGGATCACCTTGATCTGGGCCAGTCACAACCTTGACGTGATCACGTTTGCCCCAAACCTGCAATTGTTCTGTTGCCCCGGCGCGAAATGTATCGGCAGCGGCTAACAATACTTTTTTGCCATGCCGTTGATACATGGCCGCCATTTTGCCAATGGTCGTGGTCTTACCAACACCGTTAACACCAACAAACAAGAGCACGGTCGGACCGGTGGCAGCTAAATGAATATGGTTGTCTTCATTTTTACCCTGCTGCTCATAAATATCAACTAATTTCTCGATGATGACATTTGTCACCTCTTGTTGGCTCTTTGCATTTTGTAATTTAACTTCTTCACGCAGTTGGTCACTCAATGAAACCGCCATCTCAAAGCCAACATCAGATTCAATCAGTGCTTCCTCCAAATTATCGAAGAAATCCTCGTCAACACGTCTAAAGTTAGCTAACAAGGCATTCAATCGTGCGCCAAAGCCCGTCCGACTTTTTGCCAGGCCTTGCTCATATTTATTTTCTGTACTATTTTCAGCCGGTGCCTGCGATGATGTGTCAGGTTGTTTCGATTCTTCACCATTACCATCAGGTTCAGCAACGGAATTTGCAGCTGAACTGGCTTCACTAGTGGGTGCACTGGTCTGTTCTTCCACAACGTCTGGCTTTGCTATCTGCGTTTGCGATTGTGGTTCCGATTGCGCTGTTGCACTAGTTTCAGCTTCAGATACATTTTCAGCCTGTGTCGTTGCAGCGGATTGCGGCTGAGCTGAAGCAACTTTTTCAGCACTCGCGGAGACTTCGCTTGCTGCAGATAGTGGAACTGCATTAGTCGATTCCTCAGCAACTTGGCTTTTTGGTTCCGTTTTGTCTTTACGCTTGAATATATCAAATAGTCCCATTATATCCTCCTTTGCGGCACAAACTAACTAACTCTAACATCCTCTAACGATACCGATACCATCTTAGAAACACCTGATTCTTGCATGGTTACCCCATATAATACCTTAGCATTCATCATTGTTCCTTTGCGATGCGTCACAACAATAAATTGAGGCCCATCATCTCCATAAGTACTCAAGTAACGAGCAAAACGATTAACATTAGCTTCATCCAGCGCAGCTTCCGTTTCATCTAAAATAGCAAATGGAACTGGTCGAACAGCTAGAATTGAGAATAGCAACGTGATAGCCGTCAAAGCACGTTCCCCACCGGACAACAAACTCATCTGTTGATTTTTCTTCCCAGGTGGCTGTGCAATAATATCAATTCCAGTAGTCAACAGATCATCTGGTTTGGTTAAAACTAGTTTAGCTTGACCACCGCCAAACATTTCCACAAAGATTTTGGCAAATGCTGTGGCCACTTGTTGGAAACTGGCTTCAAATCTAGTCTTAACCTCTTGATCCATTTCTTGCATTGTTTCATTCAATTGTTGCTGTGAACCGAGTAAGTCTGTTTGTTGGTCGTGCAAAAATGTATACCGGGTGGAAACTCGTTCGTATTCTTCAATCGAACCCAAATTAACAGTGCCAATTTCATCCAATCCACGTTTTAATAATTTCAACTGAGCATTGATCTCAGCTGGAGCTAGATCACTAAGATCTTGTTTAGCTTCAGCTAAAGTCATGGCATATCGTTCCGCAAGTCGGTTCATGCCCTGGTCAATCGAAGATTCCAATCTGACGTGTCGTGCATTAACCTCGTTCAACTCATCAAGAGCCGCGCGCTGCAATTCTTGTAACCGTTCTTGTTGCGTATTTGCACTTTCAATTTGCCCGCTTAAAGACGTCAATGACTCGTTTGTTTGACTTAATTGCTGATTCGTTTGCGCTTGTGCTTGCTGTAAATCCGCCAATTGTGCGCCAGCCTGTTTTCCCTGTTGTTGCTGATTTTCTTGATTTGTAATGGTTGAATTAGTTTGTTCAGTCAATTGTTCAATCGACTGGTTATTTGTTTTGATCGCATCATTCAATGTCGCGATTTGCCCGTTTTGTTGCCGTAGCTGCTCATTTGCAACTGCCAGCCACTGTTCCTTATCATGAATTTGACTAGTTTGTGATGATGCATTTTCTTGCAATGCTTGCACCTCAATTTTACTCTGTGCAATTTGGTCCTTTAAGTTTTCAATGGTGCTGGCAATCTGTTGGTCCTGCTGTTCATTTTCTTGTAATTGCTGTTCAAAAGTAGTGTGCTCACTGGTTTGTTGCTTAACTTCAAATGCGAGTGCACTCACTTGCCGTTGAGCCACCTTTTGTTCATTTTGCAACAGGGTGGCTTTGCCAGCCACTGTCTGTAATTCGGATTGCTGCTCACTTAGCTTAGTCTGCAATTGTTCGATTAGTTGGTTGTTTGCTTTAATGGCAGCATCAAATTTACCAACCGCCGCCTCAAGCTCAGCAACTTTGGCTTGTTCAGTTTTTAATTGCTCGCTAACGTCTTGTTGTGCTTGTTGTCGCGCCAGCAATCCTTGCCGCTGTTGCTTATTTGCACCACCAGTCATTGCACCGCTGGCATTAATTAATTGGCCATCTAACGTCACTACCCGAAAACGATGTTGGCTTTGTTTAGCAATGATTGTTGCATGATCGAGATTATCAGCAATTAATGTGTTGCTGAGCAAATAATCTAATATAAATTGATAATTTTGATCAGTTTTGACCAACTCGCTGGCCAGCCCTTCTAAGCCAGTTAAATGGCTTAACTGCTGTAACAAGGACTGATTGCCAGAGCGATGTGCCAATGCATCCAACGGTAAAATAGTTGCGCGGCCTGCTCGATTAGCGACTAAAAAATTAATAATTTTCTTACCGCTTTGCTGGTTATCAACCACTAAATTTTGCAGTTGAGCGCCTAAGACAGTTTCTACTGCTGTTGTATACCGCGAAGGCGCATTCAGTAGTTCAGACACTGGACCCAACAGCCCAGGAAATTGTTGCCTGTGTTGGAGCACAAAACGAACTCCCTGATAAAAACCCGCATAGTCAGCCTCTAATGATTTATAACTATTAATGCGGGCTTGAATCGTTTGTACCTGACCTAAAGATTGATACCATTGCTTTTGTTGGCGCTCATATTGCGTTTGCAATTGCTTGCGCCGCGTTTGCTCTTGATTTAATTGCGTTGTGGTATCAGTAACTAACGACTGTTGCTGCTCTAATTCAATTTTAAGTTGATCTTGGCGCTGGTTTAATTGCGAGAGCTTTTGTTGGCTGGTATTTAATTCAATTCCAGCTTGAGTTTGTCTTTTTTGGCCTTGCTCATGATTGTGCAGTAAGTAGGTCTTTTGATTATGCACGGTGGTCAATTCCTGCATTTTATCAACCTGTGTCGCTTGTAAATCCTCGATCTGCTTAGTCAGTTGCTGTTGATGCTCTTCAACACTCATTTGCTTTAGTTGACTTAGCGCTGCTTGATTTGTTTTAATCAATTTTGCTTGGTCGTCACGCTTAGCTTTTCGTTCAATCAACTTTTCTTGATTGTCTTTTAGTTGCTGTTTAACTTGAGCTAATCGATTTTTTATTTGTTCTAAATTAGCCTTTTCATGATTTGTGCGCTCAGCACTAATACTTTTAGTATTTGTTAAATCAGCGATCTGCTTGGTTTGAATCAGTAAGTCATTTTGTAGCTTGTCTTTCGTCACACTGAGGCGATTTTGTTGTTGTTTTAACTGATTCAGTTCCTGATTTGCTTGGTCAGTCTGTTGATCATATTTGACACTTAACTTTTTAGCATTAGTCAGTCGGTGATCAATTTCTTGCAATTGTTGTTGATTTTTCTCAATATCAAGAACCGTTTTTGTTTTATCTAGCTGGTCAAACCGCTGCTTTTGTTCTTGATAATCTTTGGCAAGTGCGCTTTGCTGTGCTAATGGTTCCATTTGGGTTTCTAACTCGGTAATAATATCATTGACGCGGTGCAAGTTATCGTTAGTTTCACCTAATCGCTTTTCTGCTGTATCCTTATTTTTCTTGTATTTAGCAACCCCGGCCACTTCTTCAATCACAGCACGTCGGTCTTCAGGCTTACCGTTAAAAATAGCTTCCACTCGTCCTTGAGAAATGATTGAAAATGATTCACGGCCCAGACCTGAATCCATGAACAAATCCAGTACATCCTTAAGACGGCAGTCATTACCATTAATCAAATATTGACTATCACCGTTACGATACAGGCGGCGGGTAATTTTTATTTCTGTGTAATCACTAGCTAAATAGTGGTCCTGATTATCAAATGTAATCGAAACCTCGGCTCGATTGAGCGGTTTTCTAGTCGCTGAGCCCGCAAAAATAACATCTGCCATCTTGCCGCCACGTAGATCTTTAGCCGATTGCTCGCCCATCACCCAGCGAATGGCCTCAATAATATTACTTTTACCACTACCGTTAGGTCCTACAATGCCAGTCATGCCAGCCATAAATTCAATTTTTGTTTTCTGCGCAAATGATTTAAAACCATTTAGCTCCAATGAAATTAGTCGCATTTCATTCTCCCAATCTATTTACCGACTTGTCGTAATTTAGTTAGTGCATTTTCAGCAGCCTGCATTTCAGCATGTTTTTTAGATGTACCAGTACCCACACCAATTTGGCGTTCATCTGCTTGCACTTCCACTTGGTACTGCCGGTCATTATCTGGTCCATTTTCGTCAATGACGACATATTCAATATCAACATCACCATTTCGCTGTAGAAACTCTTGTAAACTAGTCTTGTAATCCACGGCATGGTCAAACCACCCTTGATCTAACTTGGGGAAAATAACTTGGCTGATGAATTTTTCAACTGCTGCTTTTCCCTGGTCTAAATAAAGGGCACCAATAAATGATTCAAAAATATCACACAATAATGATGGCCGTTTGCGTGCACCAGCCATTTCCTCACCATGACCTAATCGAATATATTGGTCAAAGTTACACTCCAGGGCAAATTTACTAAAACTATCTTCTTGTACCATTGCTGCTCGTAAGCGGCTCAATTTTCCTTGAGGAAGTTCTGGATAGCGTTGATAAATATACTCTGAAACAGTTAGTTGTAAGACAGCATCACCCAAAAATTCGATGCGTTCATAATATTTAAGTCCCTGATTAGGATGTTCATTAACATACGATGCTTGCGTAAAGGCCTCTTCCAGTAACTTAGGATTATCAAAATGAATCCCAAAATTGGTGGCCAAATTTTCTTCTAATTGTTTAGTCATTTTTCCTCCAGCATAGTTCATATAACAGACATTATACGTGTTTTTAAGTCGTAGTGAAAGGAATTTCAATACGAGCAAAAGGACCGATGACAAATAAATTGCCGCGGTCCCCCAGTTCGATCCATCAATGTTTTGTTACTAACCTTGGTTGGCAGCAATGTAATCAACTACCTCACCAATTGTACTCAGTTTTTCAGCTTCGCTATCAGAAATTTCAGCCCCAAAGGTATCCTCAATTTCAAGCACGAATTCAACAAAATCAATTGAATCAGCATTTAAATCAGTTTTTAAATTCAGTTCATTAGTGACTTTGGCCCGATCAATATCAAAATGATCCACAACTATTGCCGAGACTTTATCAAAAATTTCTTGTTTTTCCATCTTAACTTGCTCCTCATCATCATTTACACTCAACTAGTTTAGCCGTTTTGGCTCGAATTGTCTACGTCTTTTGGTTGATCAACGACACCAAAGTGTGTCACTGTTTCATCGATCACTTTAGTCGTCAACATTTCATGGATTTGGCTAATCGTATTTTTGACTGCATCTGCTTTAGAAGAGCCATGTGTTTTGACCACAGGTGCCTTTAGGCCTAACAACACGGCACCACCATAATTGGATGTGCCCATGACTTCACCAATTTGGCTAAACACTGGTTTTAGCAGTAAATAACCTAACTTTGCACGTAACCCACCATTTAAAATACCGTGTTTAATTAATGACAACATCATCTTGGCAGTTCCTTCAGTTGCTTTCAATGCTGCATTACCGCTCCAACCATCTGTCACCACTACATCGGCCTTGCCGACTAGTAGTTCGGTGGCTTCAACATTACCCACAAATTTTAATGCCGGATCATCGTGAAGTAGTTGCCAGACAGCTTTGTGCATCCGGTCGCCTTTGTCTTCTTCAGCACCATTATTTAACAATGCGATTCGTGGTTCTTTGACCTTGAGAACCTTCTGGGCATAAAATTTTCCCAAATAGGCAAATTGAACTAAATTCTTTTCTTTACTCTCGGCGTTAGCACCAGTATCTAAATAGACAAAATTTTGTTGACTAGTAGTGGGGTTAGCAACTGGTAACACAGACGTCAAACCAGGTCGGTCAATGCCTTTAATTCGACCCACGATAAATAGTCCGGCTGCTAACACTGCACCGGTGTTTCCAGCTGAGAAAAACGCGTCGGCATCACCATTTTTAACAGCAGTAGCTGCTCTAACAATCGATGAATCCTTTTTAGTTCGAATTGCTTTGACAGGTTCTTCGCCCATTTCAATTGTTTCCGTGGTAGCAATTAGCTGCAACCGTTCATGATTTTCGATCAACGGTGCCACTTGTTCTTGGGTACCATATAAATCAAATTCAATATCAGGATATAGGTCGCGTGCTTGTTCAACGCCTTTAATAATTTCTTGTGGTGCGTGGTCGCCACCCATGGCGTCTACTGCAATTTTCATATGATAAAATCCTTTCTTTAATCAAAGTGTGTTTGAAGTTGGTGCCGTTGCAAATATTGCACTAATGGCAAATTGTCCGTTTGTGTATCCCAATTTTCAGTAGCTAACAAATCAGCAGCATCAGATTGGGCCGTTTGAAGCATTTTTAGATCACCAACCGGATCCCCCACTCTAAAATCTGGTAGCCCTGATTGCTTTTGACCTAAGACATCTCCAGCACCCCGTAACTCTAAGTCCCGTTGTGCAACCACAAAGCCATCAGTAGTCTCCACCATTGTTTGCATTCGTTGAATTCCAACTTGATTCTTTGGATCTGCAATTAACAAACAGTAACCTTGTTTATGGCCTCGCCCAACACGACCACGAAGTTGATGTAACTGTGCTAAACCAAATCGATCCGCATCATAAACCATCATGACGGTAGCATTGGCAACATCGACCCCAACTTCAATCACAGTAGTTGAAACTAATAATTGAATTTGATTATCTTTGAATAATTGCATGGTCTGTTCTTTTTCATCATTTGATAAACGGCCATGCAGCAATCCGACCTTAAATTCTGGCTCAAAATATTGTTTCAGTTTCTCATAAAGTTCTTCCGCATTCCGAACATCCAAAGACTCGGATTGTTCGATTAACGGTGTCACAACATATATCTGCGAACCTTGCTGCAACTGTTTTAACACAAACTCCAACGCAACACCAGTCTGATTACTTCGCAGCCATTTAGTTTCAATCGGCTGGCGTCCTTGGGGCATTTCTCCAATAATTGAGACATCCATTTCACCATAAGCCGTAATTGCTAGTGTCCGCGGAATCGGTGTCGCTGTCATCGCTAGTACGTCCGGGTGTTCTCCTTTTTCACGTAACTTTTGCCGTTGGTTAACCCCGAAACGATGTTGTTCGTCCGTGACAATCAAGCCCAGATTAGCGTACTCAACTGAATCTTGAATTAGCGCATGAGTCCCAATAATTAAGTTCACGCCCCCTTGCTTAATCTGCTTGAGCAACTGTGTATGTTGTTTGGTCGTCATCGATCCAGTTAACAATGCAATTGAAACTGGTAGGCCCTCAAATAGACGAGCAAAATTATCAGCATGCTGAGCTGCTAAAATCTCAGTGGGAACCATTAATGCTGTCTGATAACCCGCTGTAATTGTCGCATACATCGCAATTGCAGCAACAATGGTCTTACCTGAACCAACATCGCCTTGAAGCAATCGATTCATTTGAATTGGCCGACGTAAATCACGGCAAATTTCGTTAACTACCTTTTTTTGCGCACCAGTTAATTCATAGTCCAATGAGCCGATAAATGTTTTTAATTCATCATTATGATATAAAATGGACAGACCATCTTCAGCCTGATTTTCTCGTTTCAATGCTTGAATTCGTAATTGAAATAAAAAAAATTCTTCGTACGCAGCACTCCGTCTGGCCAATTTAGCTGTATGTTCATCACTGGGGAAGTGCATTTCTTTAATCATCTGGGCCCGTGGTAACAAACTGTAAGCTGTGATTAGCGCTGGCGGTAACAGTGTCGCAATCACGTGTTGATATTGTTTAAAAGCAGTAGCAATGAATTTCTTGATTGTATTAGCCTTAATTTGCTTGTTGGCCGGATAAATGGCTGCTAATTCGCCTGAATCCATCGCAATTAATTTCATTCCAGTCAAGCGAGCATGAATTGCGTCCCATTTTCCATAAACTGCTAAGTCTTTGCCAAGTTCAATCTTGTCTTTTAAATATGGCTGATTAAAAAAAGTCACCATCACAACATCTTGATCGACTAATACACGAAAGCTTAAACGATTTTTTTTATAACCAAATCTGGCAATCACCGGTTCGGACATAACTGTCCCTTTAAGTGTTAATTTTTCTTGATCGCCCGCTGTCGCTAAAGACCGAATTTCAAAATTATCATATCGGGTCGGATAGTACGTTAATAAGTCTTCAACTGTCTGAATGCCTAAACTAGCAAGGGCTGTTACCCGTTTTGGGCCAACCCCGCTAATTAAGCTAACTGAATCTTGCAAACTTAGCATATTTTCCTTCCCCTTTATTGCTAACATAAAAATGATCGTTCCAAAACAATAGCTTTGGTCCGATCATCAGTGTTAATTTTATTCAACTGAAATCAAATAAGGATACACAGGTTGACCACCAGGATGAATTTCAACTTCTAGCTCATCATCAATTTCATAAATTGCATCTTCTATTTGTTTAGCTGTATTTTCATCACCATCGGCACCATAGATGATCGTGACGATTTCACTATCAGAATCTAGCATCTTTTTAACCATTGCGACTGCAGTTGCTTCAATTTTAGAATCAGTAACTTCGATTGTACCGTCAACAATGCCCATGAAATCATCTTTTTTAATTGAAACACCATCGATCGTGGTGTCCCGAATTGCATTAGTTACCTCGCCACTTTTAACTGAATCAAGGTTACTTTCCATCGCAGTTTGGTTATCGGCCAGCGTACTTTCTGGGTTAAATTCCAGTAAGGATGCCATGCCCTGAGCAATTGTTTTGCTGTGGACGATTTTGGTTGGAACACTTGTGACTTGTGCTGCCTGATCAGCCGCCATGAAAATATTACCATTATTTGGTAGTACAATTGCCTCTTTAGCACCGCTAGCTTCAATCGCTGAAACAATGTCTTCCGTGCTGGGGTTCATTGTTTGACCACCGCTGATAATTTTAGTGACACCAAGGCTCTCAAATAAGGTACCAATGCCATCACCGCTTGAAACAGCAATCACCGCCGTTTTGGCAGGTGCTTTTTCTGGCTTTGGTGCCGCCGCAGGAGTCACCTGGTCATCTTTTTCCATAATACTTTCTTGTTGCCAACGCATATTATCAACTTTAACTTTTTGTAGGTCACCGAACTCTTGACCCCATGCTAAAACCTTACCAGGATGTTCTGTGTGGACATGTACCTTAACAATTTCCTCATCATTAACAACTAAAAGACTGTCTCCAAGTTCAGCTAAATATTGATAAAATTCATCGTAATCAAACCGTTTGTCAACTTCCTTACCACGACCAATACGAACCATGATCTCTGTACAGTAGCCGTACACAATGTCAGCAGGATTAAGTTGTCCTTGAGCACTGCGATGGTGTTCAGCATTAATCATTTCGTCCATTTCAGCATTATCAGGGGTGTGCAAATCATCTTCACTAATTTCCCCACTAAGTGCCTCGCAAAAGGCCTGCAATACAAAGGTTAATCCTTGGCCACCAGAATCAACGACTCCAACTTCTTTGAGCACCGGTAATAAATCTGGAGTTGATTTTAATGCAGTTTTAGCTGCTTCGTAAATTGCTTGTAATACTTCAACTAGATCATCAGACTTGCTAGCAGCCTGATTACCAGCCTTGGCTGATTCTCGAACAACCGTTAAAATTGTACCTTCAGTTGGCTTCATGACAGCTTTATAAGCTGTTTTAGCGCCGTTAGCATAACCAGCAGCAAAGCTCTTCGCGGTTAGGGCTTCATGCCCTTCAATTCCTTTAGAAAAGCCGCGAAATATTTGTGATAATATCACACCAGAATTACCCCGAGCACCCATTAACAAGCCCTTGGCAAGTGCTGCTGCTAAATCATCTACGCGTGTGCTGCTTTCTTCGTGAACATACTTAGCACCGCTGGCCAGCGACATACTCATGTTTGTGCCAGTATCGCCATCGGGTACTGGAAAAACATTTAATGAATTAATAAATTCGGCGTTTTGTGTCAAGCGGGTTGTTGCCGCCTGAACCATCTGGCCGAATTCAAGATTTGTAATTTTTGTTACTGTCAAATTGACTTCCTCCTGACGATCTCACACTAATTAATCGGCTAGTACGCGTACGCCTTGAACAAATACGTTTACCGAATTAGCCGTTACGCCAAGCATCGATTCTAGGTTGTACTTTACTTTATCTTGGACACTCTTAGAAACTTCCGAGATTTTAGTGCCATAACCAACAATAATGTTCACATCAACTGAGATGCCGTTTTTTTGTTGCAAAACAACAACCCCTTTGCTATAGCTTTCTCTTCTTAAAATATCATTAACATTATCTCGAATTTGATTACGGCTCGCCATCCCAACAACACCATAATTGTCAGTGGCTGCACCACCAACGACTGTGGCGATCACGTCATTAGTAATATCGATCGTGCCATATTGGGTTTTAATCTTTACTGCCATCTTAATGGCCCCCTCTTTTAAACTTTAAATTTCACTAGTACATAATAACATACCATGGTAACGATAAAAAGCAAATTAACCGACTGATGCTACCTAACTGCGAGCCGAGTGGATTTGTGTGTAAAGTATAATTACTTGAAAGAAATTCTTGCAATGTTGCTGTTCCTATGGTAAATTATTTAGGTGAGTTATCGCGCACATGCGCACAATTAAATTGATGAGAAGAGGAGGGGTTAGACATGGCAAAAGATTTTATCACTGGTAAACGGACACGTTTTGGTAACAAACGTTCTCACGCCCTTAACTCAAGCCGTCGCAGTTGGAAGCCTAATTTGAAAAAAGTTACGATCTTAGTAAATGGTAAGCCTAAAAAAGTTTACGTTTCTGCACGAACTTTGAAATCAGGTAAAGTGACCCGAGTTTAATTATAATTGATTAATAAAAAAGAGCTGTTCTCAATCGAGAATTGCTCTTTTTTATTGCACAATTAATCTTTACTTTGAATTACCGCCACTACTCCCATTTCAAATGAAAAATGATTAGTTGTTCCCACAAACTCATTACTAGCCCACGAAATTGGATAATCGCTACCAAACTGATGTAACTGATATTTTTCATCGGTTAATGTAAGTCCCTTAACTGCAGTTAAGTTCACAAACGCCAGATATTTTTTATCTGGTTCTTTTTTGATCTCATATTCGCCCGGTAAAAAGAAGCACACCGTATTTTGCTGATCAATAAATCTAATTCGACTGGCAAAGGGACGCAAACTATCAGATAACACCAAAAACAAATTGGCAAGCAGGTGATCCAACCGTCCACCTGTAGCCCCATAAATATCGATTCTAGTTGCCTTTAACTGTTTAAGCGCAATTGAAACCCCAATTTGTGTATCCGTTAAATCCTTTTCTGGTGGGAATTGCTGAATATCTGCCACGGATTGTCGTAACTGTGCTAATTCATTCGAACTAATCGAATCAAAATCACCAGCAGCTACTTTGGGAATAACACCAAGTTTAATCAATCTGAGAGCACCGCGATCAATACCAACCCAATCACCAACTATGCCCCCCTGTGTTAATTGTTTCGGCCATTGTTGCGTTGGTCCACCAACCAAAATATTAACTTTATTGCCGTTTACTTTCATTTCAAATTCCTCTTCATAAAATTAAAAAAGAGTATGAACAAGATTCACGCTCTTAGAGTAATTATTATTTGGTTGCCGTTTTAATGGCATTCATTTTAGCAACTGGATCAGTTGCATTAAAGACATATGAACCAGCAACCGCTACTGTAGCCCCTGCTTTGTAACAAGCAACCACAGTTTCATTATTAACGCCACCATCAATTTCAATATCAAAATTATAGCCATTGGCTTGTTTCAATTGACTCAATTCAGCAATTTTAGCCACTGTTTCTGGCAAAAATTTTTGCCCGCCAAAGCCAGGATTAACCGTCATCACTAGTACTTGATCAACCATCCCTAGTACAGGGGTAATTTGCGATACTGGTGTACCAGGATTAATTACCACTTCAGCTTTGACACCACCATTTTTGATGATTTGAAGTGCCCGATGAATATGAGCAGTTGCTTCAACTTGAACGCCAATAATGTCGGCACCAGCTTCAATAAAGTCTGGCAACAAATGCTCAGGCTGTTGGACCATCAAATGAACATCTAATACCAACTTTGAAATTGGTCGAATTGCTTTCACAAAACCAGGACCATATGAAATACTAGGAACGAATGTACCGTCCATTACATCAATGTGCAGGTACTCTGCCCCGCCTTGTTCCACTTTTTCAATGTCACGTTGTAAATTAACATAATCCGCACTTAAAATTGATGGCGCTACTTTAATCATTAATAATTCCTCATTTCTTGTAATTTGGTTTTTGTGCCACAATCAAGTCATGAAATTGACTGTAGTTATTATACCGACTTTCCATTATTGTACCATTTGCAACAGCCTCTTTCACTGCACAATTAGGTTCTTTTAAGTGGAGACAACCCCGAAAACGGCAGTTTTTGCCAATTTCTGCCATTTCAGGAAAATATAATGGGAGTTGTTCATTTGTCATGTCAAACGTTTCGTAGGAAGAAAAACCGGGTGTATCAGCAATTAGGCTATTATCAATATTAAGCAAGCTCACTTTGCGCGTCGTATGTTTACCACGTTGTAAGGCTTGCGAAATCACACCAGTGGGCAATGCCAAGCTAGGAACGAGGTGGTTTAATAAGGTAGATTTGCCTGCTCCGGTTTGGCCCATCACAACACCAATTTGATTACTAATTAATTTTCTTAACGCTACCAGCGACTGTTTTTCAAAGGGGTCATGAGACATGATGACAGCGTATCCAGCTTCTTGATAGCCCTTTACAATCACATTAATTGCATCATATTCAGCTTGATTCAATAAATCAGTTTTGGTGAAATAAATAATCGCCTTAATTTTTTGTGCTTCCAGTGCTACTAGTTGACGATCTAATAAATTGGTAGAAAAAATTGGTTCCCTAACGGCAGTCACAACGATGGCAACATCAACATTTGCAATTGGTGGCCGTGTCAGGGCATTTTTTCGCGGTAATACTTTTAGCAAATAACCTTCATGTCGGTTTTGACCATCAAACTCAACTTGATCACCCACCATTGGTTTGATTTTCTTCTGCCGAAAGTTACCACGACCACGAGTACGATATAACTCATTATCAGATAATACATCGTAAAAGCCACTGAGTGATTGTTGGATAATTCCTTTTTTCACATTTTTCCCCTTTTATTAGCTTTGCACATTGGTGGCACTCATAATTGTTTTACCATCACGAATGACCTTATAAGATCCAGACTTACCATCATCCAATGTAAATGGAACGTTAATGGTGGTGGCCTGGCTAATTGTCAGATCTTGGTATTCTTGAGTTAACTTATGATTAGCGTCAGCAATGTAAACTTGTACTCGATTTTCGGTTTGATTATCGGAACTGTCAAATGGAATACTAATTTGAACAGTAGTTGTTTTTTGTGCAGCCTTAGCCGTGGTAATTGTGATTGAATCACCATGGCTAACCTTTGTCCCAGCAGTTGGCGTTTGACTAATCACATGGCCTTCATCAACCGTGGTAGAGGTTTGCTCACTAGTACTTAACTGCAAATCATTATCATCGGCAAATTTTTGGACCTCGCTGGCTGTTTTATCGGTAAAATCTGGCATAGAAATTTGAGTTTTTCCGGCACTGACTTTAAAAGTCACTGAGGTATTATACGTCTTAACCCGTCTTCCAGCCTTAATACTCTGAGACATAATTCGACCACTATCAACATCATCGGAACTGACCGAAACTTTCTTCACAGTAATTCCTTTTTGCCGCAGTCGTTTAGCTACTTGTGTATAGCGATCACCGACATAATTACCCATTTTAATCTTTTTTTGCCCAGTGCTAATTACCAAACTTACCTTAGCATTTTTAGCCACCTTATGTTCTGCGGTTGGCTTAGCTGAAATAACATAGCCCGTCTTAATCGTTTCACTAGATTTACGCTTAATTGGACCAACTTTTAGATCTCGATCAGTTATTTTATTCTTAGCTTTAGTTTCAGTCAGCCCAACAACGTTAGGCACAACTACTCGATTAGGCGTCAGCCAAACTGCAGCACCACCACCTAGTAGTAAAATAATCAGAATAACTAACCACAGCCACCACTTACGTTTCTTTTTCTTTGATTTACTTTTTTTTACTGGTTCGCTATTATCTTGTTTCGCTGCCACAATTTTCTTTGAATCCAACACCTTAGTTTCACCCTGATCAATAATATCAGGTAAAAACTTGGCTTCATCAGCACGCGTTGCAGATAATGCTGATTTTAGATCTAATGCCATTGCTGCGGCACTAGTATAGCGTTCGTGTGGCTGTTTGGCAGTTGCTTTGAGCACGACATTTTCAAGTGCCTGGGGGATGCGTGGATCAAATTGCCGAACAGACGGAATTTCGTCTCGAAAGTGTTTCAGCGCAATTGAAACTGCGGTTTCACCTTCAAATGGGACCTTACCGGTCAACATTTCATATAAAATAATACCAAGCGAATAGATATCAGATTGTTTCGTAGCCATACTACCACGTGCTTGTTCGGGTGATAGATAATGGACAGATCCCATGACGGTATTAGTTTGAGTTAACGAATTTTGTGAAACGGCTACTGCAATCCCAAAATCTGTAATTTTAATCTGCTGCTGTTCGTCAATTAATACATTTTGTGGTTTTAAATCACGATGAATAATACCGTGTTGATGTGCTTGTTCCACTGCGGCTAAAATTTGTTCCATGATATCAACAATTTGTTGAAACGGAATTGGAAAATGATTGTTAATATAAGTTTTTAGATCCGTTCCAGCTACATATTCCATGACCAAATATTGCAGACCATTGTCTTCACCAACATCGTAGACACCAACAATATGTGGATCATTTAGCTGAGTTGCAGCCATTGCTTCTCTTTGAAAGCGCCGTTTAGTGTGTGGATCGTCACGTAAATCCAACCGTAGTAATTTAACGGACACATCGCGATCTAAGATCAAGTCATGAGCCAAATAGACATTAGCCATGCCACCTTCGCCCAGGGAACGGATTATTTTATAACGTCCATTAAATGTGTATCCAGGTGTCATGGCTTAGCCACCTCCCGCACATTTTCAGCAATTAATACCGTGATATTATCAGGCCCCCCAGCCTGGTTAGCCAATTTGATTAGTTGCTGGCATTTTTCTTGGAGTGATTGAGATCCTTGCAAGACTGACTCTAACTGCTGATTGTCCAGCATATTGGTTAAACCGTCAGTACATAGCAGCAACTGATCATCAGGTTCAAGCTGATATAAATTAATATCAATATCTGCATCTGGCGAAATACCAAGTGTTCTGGTAATAATGTTTTTTTGTGGATGTGTTTTAGCCTCTTGTTCAGTAATTTCACCACGTTTAACGAGTTCATTAACTAATGAGTGGTCTTCAGTTAGCTGATGTAGCTCACCATTTCTGCGCAAGTAGCCCCGACTATCACCAATATTAGCAACTACCATTTGATCATCAAAAAAAATGGCAGCAACCATGGTTGTACCCATTCCCTTTAGATCTTTAAATTGGTTTGATTTATCAATAATTTTTTCGTTTTCATCACGCACTTCACTTGATAACCATTGGACCGCCTGCATTGGATTCTCAAAAGCTGTTTGTTCAAAGTGATAGCCAATGTGAGAAACCGCCATTGATGACGCCACATCTCCACCTTGATGACCACCGATCCCGTCAGCCACAATGGCAAATGTTAACCGTTCTTGATTGGTAAAAACACCAACATAATCTTGATTATCCTCTCGTTCCTGACCAATATCGGTTTGATAGGCAATTTCCATAATACAACCCCATTACTCGTTTCGTTTTAAATTACTAACAAAGAAGCCATCTGAATTGTAGTCATTCGGCAAGATTGTTAATGTTTTGCTAGTTCGATCTTGTTTTAAATCGTAATTTGTTTTAGTAGTTAATAATGAAAAATCAGTGTGAGCGGCTAAAAACTGAGCCACCACATCATCATTTTCTTGTTGCAAAATAGTACAAGTACTATAAGTGATTATACCGCCTTTTTTAACTTTCTGGGCAACAGAATCCAAAATACTTAACTGAATTTTTTGCAGGCTTAAGCTATCAGCTAATTTTTTTTCATATCTAATTTCAGGTTTCCGCCGCATCAAACGAATCGTCATCGTACTGTTCGTCGACCTTGCGAGCATCAAGTAATTTCGTTGCCACTTGATCAATTACGTGCATCCGACGAGCATTTTGTTCAATCAATTTAATTTTATGAGCGTGAATATCCAATGCAGTGACGTTGCCGTATTCAGGATCTAAATAAGAAGCAATCTGAGCTGTTTTACCACCTGGGGCAGCACATGCATCTAATACCTTGAATGTTGGCTGTAACTCCATACTTTCAACTGCCAACATTGCGCTCTCATCTTGCAGCGTAATCTGGCCATCCTTAAATTGAGGTAAGTTGGCAAGCATCCCTTTTTCAACCACCAGAGCGTTAAGAGTAACTTTGCTTCGATGAACCGTTAAGCCAGCTTCTGTTAATTCAGTCAACATATCACTAGTATTGGTCAGATGCGAATTCACGCGCACTGATTGATTGGCCGGGTGATTCAAGGAATTAATCACGTTTGTTGCAGTATCTCGGCCATATTGTTCAATCAATGTCTGGACTAACCAAAGTGGCACACTGGCTTCAACGCTTAAGCGTTGGTCAGAATCAGAGATTTCACTAAAATCACCAAGTTTATTGCGCAAAATTTGGTGTAAAATGGCTGTCACAAATTTTCTAATGCCAACATGACCACGAACCTTCGCAATTTCAATCGATTCATTCAAAATAGCCCAATCAGGAATCTTATCTAAATATTGACGTTGATATAGTGCCGTCAGCAGCAAAGTGTTGACCCAGGGTGTTAATTTCTTGCCAGTAACAAAAGGAGCTAGCCAATACTCGAGCGTTAGTTTATGTTGGATTACTCCATACACAATATTAGTCAATAACCGGCTATCTTGATTTGATAATTGACGGTGATTAATCATACGGTTAAGTTGTAGATTAGAATATGCGCCAGAAGCTAACACTTTTTCAAGTGCTTCAACTGCAAGGTAACGGGCACTGGTTTGAATTGGTTGTTCATTATCTTTCATTTGTGACAACCTGCATTTCTGCCTTAATATTTTGATGGCCATTCAGATAATCAGTAATACTCATCCTTGGCTTACCGGCTGGCTGGAGCTCTTTAAGTAAAATTGCTGTTCCTTGTCCTGCCGCAATTACTAGTTCATGTTTGGTTACTGAAACTACTTGACCAGGCTTCAATGTAGTTGGTTCAGCCGCAACACTGACCTGCCACAGTTTGGTGCGCGTCTTATCTAAATTGAGATTGGCAATTGGAAATGGACGTAATGCCCGGACCTTGCAATCAATTTGTTGCGCCGTTGTTGTAATATCAATGCGCTCTTCTTCACTAGAAATATTGGGTGCAAATGTAACTTGATTTTCATCTTGGGCAACAGGTGACAACTGGTCCTTTAACAATTGCGGAATTGTCTCTAGGAGCAGATCTCGTCCTAATAAACTTAGCTTTGTGAACATTGAACCAGTATCATCTTTTTTAGTAATTGCTATCTTTCTTTGTGCAAGAATATCACCGGCATCCATCTTTTTAACCATATAAATAATCGAAATGCCAGTTTCTTGTTCGCCATTCATAATTGCATATTGGACGGGTGCACCGCCACGATACTTGGGCAACAACGAACCATGAACATTAATAGCACCCACCTGAGCCGCAGCTAATAATTTAGTTGGTAAAAATTGACCAAAAGCTGCCGTAACAATTAAGTCTGGCTGTAGTTCAATTACTCGATCCATTTCACTACTATGATTTATTTTCTCTGGTTGCAATACTTCAATCTGATGGTTAACGGCTAATTGTTTTACTGGTGATGCAGTTAAAACGTGTTTACGACCAACAAACCTGTCTGGCTGAGTTACAACTGCTTTAACATCATAATGGTGGTCAATTAAGCTTTGTAAAATTGGAACAGCGAACTGTGGTGTACCCATAAATACAATCGAAGTCATAAAAAATTGCTCCTTATTATTTTAATAATGAAAATTGTTTGGTTACATGAAATGCTGCGGTTCTGGGTCAATTGAAATTTGAAATCCTTGACCACCTAGCTTTTGGGTTCCCTGCATCATTTCTGACAAGGATGGCTGGAGATTAGGATCTTGCTTGTACTTGATCACAATTTGATAGTAATAACGCCGATTAACCCGAGCAATTGCCTGGGGGGTGGGACCTAAAATAATACTATCTGGCGCTAGTTTCTGCTTTAACCAATTGGTAATGGCTAACATTTTTTTGGCTGCTTGAGCCTCTTCTTCATGACTGGTCAGCACTTGCACTGTGAAATAATATGGCGGATAACCGCCACGATGACGCAGTGCCATTTCAAGCTTGAAGAATCGTTCAAAATCCTGTGTTTGGGCTAACTTAATAGCATAATGGTCCGGATTAAAGGTTTGAACGATGACTTCACCTTTTTTATCGGCACGTCCTGCTCGACCACTGACTTGTGTCAACAACTGAAACGTATGCTCACTTGCCCTAAAATCTGGTAACCCTAACCCTGTATCTGCATTTAACACGCCTACCAGCGTTACATTGGGAAAGTCGAGCCCTTTGGCAATCATCTGTGTCCCTAATAAAATATCAGCTTCATGATTCCCAAATTGTTGCAATAATTTTTCATGCATCCCCTTGCGGCGGGTAGTATCTACGTCCATGCGCAGCACTTTAGCATCTGGTAGTTTTTGTTCTAACTCCGCCTGTACTTTTTGCGTTCCTGTGCCATAGTAACGAATTTTATCACTGTGGCAGTTGGGGCATTGATGCGGAATAGGTTCTTCATGGCCGCAATAATGGCATTTCATCGTGTGAGTATCCATGTGCAACGTCAGTGAAATATCACAATTCGGACACTTCAAGACAAAACCACAATCGCGACACATAATAAATGAGGAGTAACCTCGGCGATTGAGCATCAAAATACTCTGCTCACCACGAGCAATCCGTTTCGTCAACGCGTCTAATAATTGAGTGGAAAAGTTACTTTCAGCGTGCTGTTTTAATTCTTTACGCATATCAACCACGGTTACCTGGGGCAATGGTTGGTGGTTAATTCGCTCTGGCAACATTAATTGCTGATAAACACCTTTTTGAGCTCTTGCTCGGGATTCTAAGCTCGGAGTAGCACTTCCTAACACAACTGGTGCACCATGATACTGACTTCGCCACAAAGCTACATTTCTGGCGTGATATCTTGGTGTTTCATCTTGCTTATAACTAGTTTCATGTTCCTCATCCATGATGATAAGCCCAATATTTTTTAACGGAGCAAATACAGCTGAACGTGCGCCTACAACCACTTGCGCCTCGCCCTTCTCAATTCGACGCCATTCGTCATATTTTTCACCATTGGACAAACCACTATGCAAAACAGCCACAGCAGAGCCAAATCGTTGTGTTACTCTGGTAACCATTTGTGGGGTCAATGAAATTTCTGGGACTAACATAATTGCTGTTTTCCCAGCCGCCAGTGTATGTGCAATACTTTGCAAATAAACCTCTGTTTTACCGCTACCAGTGACACCTTCCAACAAAAAAGTAGTTGGCTTTTGTGCTGACACAGCCTGCGTAATCTGTTGCACGGCAGCCGCTTGGCTGGTATTTAATTTAAATGGTTCCTCAGTGACCGTTTCCCTACGATTGACACTGTTTGGTGAGCGATATACTTCAACTGGTACCTTCGCCAACCAGCCCTTATGTTCACCTGTTGTAAACGTGCCGGTTGTTAACCCGCTTTGTTTGGTAGCTTCACTAAGTTTAACCGTAGTTGTTAGAATACTTTGTAAGTATGACAACAGCTTATTTTGCGCGTGGGCATTATGCGGCAGCACGGACCGAATCTCTTCATATTTTTCAAACGAAAGTTTAGGAGTCACTCCAAGCATCGTTTTTGCCTTTGCTCGGTTAGACACTTGATAAGTCATTTCCACTTTGCCTTCTCGTTTGAGCTTTAACAATTTGCTGACGGTTGACTGATTTAATTGTTCCGGCTCAAATAAAATTTCATCTTGGCCGTTGAACAATTCAAGAAAAGTTTGTTCATCCACCTCATCAATCAAATGTAAAAACCTTTTTGTTTTAGTCCGCATCACATTTGGCAGCATCGTATACATACAAGTAATTTGAAAAGCAAATGTTTCCTCGGCTAACCATTGTGCTAGTTTTAATAATTCTTCATTTAAAACTGGATGTAATTCCAACACCGAGTCAATTGACTTAAGTTCACCAGTAAAACTAGTCTGTTCACTCAAACCAACAACAAATCCCTGTACCTTCCGACTTCCGTTACCAAAAGGAACTACCACTCGCATGCCAGGTGTAATTTGATCCGTTAATTGAGCTGGAATTGCATACGTGTACGGTTGGTTAGTTTGCATTGTTGGAACATCTACAATAATTTGCGCCATTTGGTTCATTCGATCACCTTACTTGAGTTTCTCGTTAAATCTTGGTTGCAATTAATTTAATTAACTGTGCTGCAACCTGTTGTTTACTCATTTTTGCCCATTTGACCGGGACTTGATTCGCTTCTATAATCGTCACTTCATTGTCGTCGCTACCAAAACCAACTCCAGCAGTAGCCACGTTGTTAGCAACAATTAGGTCAGCATTTTTGCTAACTAATTTTTTATTTGCGTTATCAATTAACTGCTGGGTTTCAGCAGCAAAACCGACAACAAACTGGTTCTGTTTGTGAGCCGCCACCATTTTTAAAATATCAGGTGTTTTTTTTAATCGTAGCACTAATTCATCATTATTCTCAGTCTTTTTTATCTTTTGAGGTGCTCGATTTAATGGCTGGAAATCAGCAACTGCCGCCGCCATGATCAAAACATCATTATTCGTGAATTCAGCAGCAATTTGATCTGCTAATTCTTGAGTCGATTGCACTTTAATGATCGTGATTTTGTTTTCATTCGGCAGTGGTACCGTTGTTTGCCCGACAATTAACGTCACGGCCGCTCCAGCATCCGCTGCCGCTTGCGCTAATGCAATTCCCATTTTGCCAGACGAGTAGTTTCCAATAAATCGAACTGGATCGATCGCTTCACGGGTACCACCAGCACTAATTAAAAATCGTTTACCCGTTAATGTTTTGGTGGTCGGCGTTAGCTGTCGCAACACTTCAGTAAAAATTGAATCTACATCAGGCATTCTTCCTTTACCAGCGTATCCTTCGGCCAGCATGCCATTAGTTGGTTCCATGACTGTAACACCATCTTTTTTTAATTGGGCAATATTTCGCTGTGTGGCTGCATTATCCCACATATGAGAATTCATTGCGGGGACAACCACTTTACTGGCACTAGTTGCCAGTAAAGTTGCAGAGACAGCATCATCCGCGATTCCGTTAGCCATTTTTGCAATAATATCAGCCGTTGCTGGCGCAACAATTGCTAGCTCAGTCCAATCAGCTAACTCAACATGTGGAATACTAGCTTTCTGTTGCGGAAGCCATAAGTCGGTTAAAACTGATGATTTAGTCAGCGCTGCGAACGTTGTTGGGGTAATAAAGTTAGTTGCTGCCTTAGTCATTGCAACTCGAACCTGGTCACCATGTCGTTGCAATTGGCGCGCAAGTGAAATAATTTTATAACTAGCGATACCGCCTGTGACGTGAATGGTAATATGTGCCATTTAAAATACCCCATTTCATCTTGATCTGTTCATTAACTGAAATTATACCATGATTTGGTCTATGACAACCAAAATGGACCTAATCGAACTAAAATACACAAAAAAAGTTGTCATAAAATCAAATCGACTTTATGGCAACTGAAAATAACAGCTTAAAAATAATGATACTATTTTAATTTAGCCTTGGTATCTGGATCAATCATCACATCACCAGCAACAATTTCCTCTAAAGCTTTACCAACAGATTTAACTGAATCGTATTTGCTCAGTAATGGTTTGGCTCCCGCATCAAGTTCATGGGCCCGTTTACTAGCTAACATAATAAGGGAATAACGTGAGTCAACACGCTTAAGTAGTTTATCAACTGAAGGGTATAAAATCATGAGTTCATTTCTCCTAACATTCCAAGATAATCAGGCATCACGCGTGTTACACGTAGGCGTTCACTGCGAATGATTGTCTTAATTTTTTCAACAGCATTGTTTACTTCGTCATTTACCACAGCATAGTCGTAATTTTGCATCATCTTAATCTCACCAACAGCAGTAGCAACACGTTTGTTAATCACATCCATGGCATCAGTGCCCCGGTGAATCAAACGTTGTTTCAATTCCATTAAATCTGGTGGTGTAAGAAACACAAACACACCATCTGGTGATTTTGCCCGAACCTGCATCGCACCGTTGACCTCAATTTCCAAAAAAACATCTTTGCCTGAATCAAGGGTTTCATTTACATATTTTAACGGTGTTCCATAATAATTGTCAACATACTTAGCGTATTCAAGCATGCCACCAGTTTGAATTCTTTCCTCGAACTCTTCTTTAGAAACAAAGAAATAGTCTACTCCATCAACTTCTCCTGGCCGTGGTTGCCTAGTAGTCATTGAAATTGAATACTGAAAATCATTATTGTTCTGATCAAAAATTGCTTTTCGAACTGTTCCCTTACCGACCCCAGAAGGACCAGATAAGACAATTAGCATCCCACGTTTTGTCATGTATTACCGGCTCCTTAATCAATGTGTTACGAACTATTTTGCACTATTTAGCCAGCTTAATCAAGTTTATTTACGGATCAGATGGATTAAATATTAAGAAATAGTAAAGCAGCTTGTTTATCAGAACGTTTGTTCGTATACTAAGAACACAAACATATGTTCGGAGGAAAATAAATATGGAAAATTATCAAAGTCCACTTAAAAAAGTTAGTTCTAATTTACGAGATCATTTTGATGAATTTTTTTTAGAAAACGACCGTGATAATAGTATCACTCGTATTCATAAGTTACCCCAAATGCCCGTATTTCAACGAAATTTATTCTTACAACGTTCCATTAAAAAACAGGCAACAGTCAACCTACAACTAACCTCCACCAGTAATCACTTTTTTAACGTGCGAGGCCAGTTAAAACAAATTACCACTGACCAACTAATTCTAACAACTGAGACTAACGTCACGTACCTGTTTAAACCTGATGATATTCGTTACCTGGCATTAACTTAATCAAAACTAATAAGGATTGTGTTCAACTCAACTAGTTCTAGTTGAGTGACCACAATCCCTTTTTATTGATCAATTATTATAGTTTATCAGTCAAATTTGAATGGTAGGACTAACTTTGACTGCGCGTTGCTGGATCAAATTTTTTCTGAATGAAACCCAAGACGGCGTCTGAGATAATTGCCATCACTGCAGTTGGCAGTGCACCAGCTAAAATAATTGCACCACCATTAGTTGCGTTAGTTCCTCGAATGATGATATCACCCAATCCACCTGAACCAACAAACGAACCAATCGCAGTGATCCCGATTGCTAGTACTAATGCATTCCGAATCCCTGCCATAATCACTGACAACGCCAATGGCAACTCAATGAAGCGCAGGCGCTGCCACGACGTCATCCCCATGCCGCGGCCAGCATCCAACACATCTTCGTTAACATTGGCCATTCCAGTATAGGTGTTTTTAACAATTGGTAGCAAAGAATAAAGAAAGACCGTCACAATAACCGTATTCACTCCCAAACCGAGTCCTAGCATTATGATCGACAACATTGCCAGTGACGGAATCGTTTGAATCACATTAGCAATACCAATAACCCAGTCGCTCAGTTTACGATAACGGGCAATCACAATTCCTAGTGGAACACCAACAATCGCAGCCATAATGACACCATAAATTGAAATCAAGAAGTGACGATTAAACTGTGCTAACACATACATGCCGTTATTCATGAAATATTCGACTAATTGCTGCCAGATATTCAAATGAGCCATTAATTGTCACTTCCTTCAAAATAATTATGGGCTTTCAAAAATTTATTCGCCACTACTTCTGGCTCTTCCAGATCATTGTCAACTTGATAGTTTAATTGCTGCATTGTTTTAAGCGAAATCTTACCGCCTAAACGCTTAAGCACTGTTTTGAGTTCTGGATGTTGCTTCAATATTTTATTGGTCGCCACCGGACTAGCATAATATGGTGGGAAAAACTGACGATCATCTTTCAACAACTTCAGGTTATAGCTACCTATCCGGCCATCTGTTGAGTAGCCTAGGACCGCGTCCATTTTACCGGCAGCTAGTGAATCATACACTAATCCAATTTGCATTGGATAAACTTTACCAAATGAAAAACCATACATCTTCTTGAAATCTGTATAGCCATCACCTTTTCGGTTAATCCACGCTTGCTCAACACCAACTGTCATTTGTGGTGCGTATTTTTTTAAATCAGAAACGGTATTCAGATGATCTTTCTTTGCTGTTTGCTTTGTTACCATCCACGCATACGTATCAGCAAAACCATATGTTGGCAAGTAGGTTAAATGATATTTATCCTGAAATTCACGTTTTACAATTGCACTATCTTTCTTGGTATTATGCGACGTGGTTTTGCCCAAAATATCAGTTAAATCAGTTCCATTATAACGTGCAGCTGACAAATCAGCATCGCCTCGTTTTAACGCCGCAAAACTTACATTGGACGAACCTAAGTTATTTATGATTGACACCTTTAACGGAGTGTAATGTTCAATCATTCCCTTATCAATTGCCGCAATAATCTGCTGTTCTGTTGTATTCAAAGCTGCAATTCTAACCGTATTGTCTGTTGAGGAGTTCAAACCCGGGAAACCACAGCCACTCAGCGTGAGCAGCAGTGTGGTTAGTACGGCTAGTAGCAATAATCCTCTTTTTTTATTTTTCATGGTTGCCTCCTCCTACGCTTGAGACGTTTTTGGGGTGACCATTAATTCAATTTTACCCAAAATAAAATCGGTAATTAAGGCCAAAATAATCACTGGAATTGAACCGGCCAAAATTAAATCACTGCGATATAAGTTCAAACCATTAAAAATAAAGTCGCCCAAGCCACCAGCACCAATGTAAGATGCTAAGGCTGCCCAAGCAATCACAAATGTCGCTGAGAGCCGAATACCAGCCATAATTACTGGCGCGGCCAGTTGCAATTCAACTTGCATGATTGATTGAACATTACTCATTCCCATTCCTTTAGCAGCGTCTAACACAGCAGGATCAACATTTTCTAGTCCCAGATATGTGTTCCGTAGGATTGGCAATAATGAATAAATAAACAGTGCCACAATGGCGGGGAGGCTACCAACACCAAAAATGGGAATCATCATCGCTAACAGGGCCATCGAGGGAACTGTTTGCAACACACTGGCCAAACCGATGACAAATCCTGCGATTTTTTTTAGCCGTGTAAGTAAGATTGCGATTGGAACCGCAACAATAATTCCTAGCCCAAGCGAAATAAACGAAAGATAGATATGCTGCCAAATTTTAAAAATCAATTGGACACCATTTGCTCGTAAGAATTCAATCATCTTGTGTCGCCCCCTCCCCATCATTCTTTTCGCTGGTAACTCGTTTTGCCCCATTATCCTTAGTTTCATCAGTGCTTTGACCAAATAAAGCATCATACACCATATCTACAAGTGTTGCCCGTGTCACAATCCCAGTTAATTGACCTTCATCATTAACAACCGGAACGTTTTTATATCCTTGTTTTAAAATCCGATCGATCGTATCACGAATAATTGACTCCTGCCGGACATAAAACACCTTGTCGTTCATTATTTGACCAACATTTTGATTTGAATAAAAATGGGCATCTAACTCTTGAATCCCGATAATACCAACCAAATGACGATTTTCATCAGTGACTAGGAGTGTATCAACCCTTTTATCATGCATCATTTTCAAAGCTGTTGGCAACGATTGGTCACGCGTAATATAAATTGGCGATGTCAACATAACTTGGCCAACCGTTGTAACACTGGGACGTGCCTGAATAAGTCGATCCTCACCGATTAAATGCGCCACAAAGTCATTGGCCGGATGTTTCAAAATATTATCCGGTGTATCAATTTGAACAACCTTACCTTCAGACATAATCACAATTCTGGTGGCTAATTTTAATGCCTCATCCATATCATGAGTCACAAAAATAAATGTCTTGTGTAGTCGTTGCTGCAAGTCCTGAACTAAATCCTGGAGTGATTCTCTGGTGATTGGATCAAGCGCACCAAAGGGTTCGTCCATCAAAATAATGTCTTGATTGGCTGCAAAAGCCCTTACAACTCCAATCCGTTGTTGCTGCCCACCAGACAGTTCAGCTGGGTACCGGTCTAAAAAGTCTTCAGGTAATTGTGCCAGTTTAATTAGTTCTAATGCTCGTTTTGCTTGCTTTTCTTTTGACCATTTTAATAACCGTGGCACTAATGTGATATTGTCTCGAATTGTCATATGAGGCATTAACCCAACATTTTGGATCACATAGCCTAACTGGCGACGCAGTTTAACCGGATCCATGGTTGCAATATCTTTGCCATTAATTAGGACCTTGCCTGAGGTTTGCGGCAACATTCGGTTGATCATCCGCATAACTGTGGTTTTACCTGAACCAGAGGTACCAATAAAACAAATAAATTCACCTGCGTTGATATCCAAGGTAACATCATCCGCCGCAACTTTTCCACCGGGATATTCTTTTCGTAAGTGTTGTAATGAAAGTAGCACAACGGTCCCCCCTTTTCTAAATTCTATCATGTTATCTGTACAATATCTTAAACAGGGTGGTAAATGCAAATTTTGACCCACTAATTCGTGTAAATAAATAGGCAAAATAGTACATTTACATGCTATTTTGCCTATTTCGATTTAATTTTGAGCCATCTTTAATAATTCTTGTGCATGCTCCAACGTTAATTTTGTAATTTCAGCGCCAGCTAACATACGTGCCAGTTCAGTTACTCGTTCATCTTGTGTCAGACGCTCGACTGAAGTAGTAGTACGTTTATGTTGAACTTGTTTTTGAATCAATAAGTGATGGGTGGCCACTGCCGCAACTTGGGGCAAATGCGTAATACATAACACTTGCGAATGACCAGCAATTAACTTAATTTTTTCTGCAATGGCCTGTGCCACACGCCCACTAACACCTGTATCAACCTCATCAAAGATGATACTGGTGATACCTTGGCTCTTTGCAAAAATAGTTTTTAGTGCCAACATCACTCGTGATAATTCACCACCAGACGCAATTTTAGCCAGCGGGCCCAATGATTCACCAGTATTGGTTTGAATATAAAATTCAACCTGATCAATACCAGTAGTCAAGAAATGTTGCTCTTCATGCTCTGTGAATTTTACCTCAAAAACGGCTTTATCCATGTATAAATCTTTGAGTTGTTGATGAATATCGGTTGCTAACTGCTTAGCAGCTGTTTTCCTTTCCTGACTCAATCTAACTCCCGTTTCATCTAATTGATTTGCCAGTTGCTTTAGTTGCCCAGTTAAATCACTGTTGTCAATTTCTGCTGCTTCCATTTGCTCCAGTTCGGCTTTGATTTTCTGATAATAATTTAAAATTTGTGCAACTGAATCGCCATATTTTCGTTCTAAATCCGCAATAGTTGCAAGCCTGGTTTCAATTTCATCCAGGCGGGCATCATCAAATTCCAATGAATCTAACTTGGAAGCAACATCCGCTGCGCTATCTTGCAATGCATAGTAAGCACTTGAAATAGAGTCGGTAAGTTTAGCATATGACTCATCAAATTGACTGATTTCTTGTAATGCAGCCATTGCCTGTGCAATCGAATCTAAAGCTGCGCCATTTTCATCGCCATTTAACACAGTTGATGCTGTCTGCAATGCAGTGTTAATTTGTTGAAAATGATTAAGTCGCTCTCGTTCACTTTCAAGTTCCGTATCTTCATGAGCCTGTAAATTTGCCGTCTCAATTTCCTTAACTTGAAATCGTAACATATCTAGCCGCTGGGCCCACTGTTTTTCATTAGTCTGTTTTTGCTGTAATGCACGCTTAACTCGTTCATACTCACTATATTGCCGCTGGTATGCAGCAAAACTGACCGCAATCTTTTTTTGTGCATACTCGTCTAGCAACTTCAAATGTTGCTCTGGCTGCATCAGCAATTGATGTTCATTTTGCCCCTGAATATCAACTAAGTAAGAACCAATTTGGCGAAGCGTTGCTGCATTAATAAGCATCCCATTAACCCGAATTGTATTGCGCCCACTACGGTGAATTTCACGTTGAATAATAATATTATTATCTTCATGGTCAATCCCTAGTCGTTCTAATAACGCCAAAAAATTAGGATTCACTGGTAATGAAAATTGACCTTGCAAACTGAGTTTGTCTGCTCCACGTCGAATAAACTCTTGTGAGCCCCTGCTGCCAGCTAATAAGCTAACGGCATCAATAATAATCGATTTACCAGCACCGGTTTCACCGGTTAACACCGTCATCTGATCACCAAATTCAAGTGATAAGTGATCAATAATTGCCAAATTATCAATGGTTAACTCCTGCAGCATACCTTGACTCCTTCCAGTAATAAATGACTCACCAATCCAACATTTGGCACAAATCTAATTGGTCAATAAACTATTGATTTTTGCTTTAAAACCCTTTGCGTCAGAAATAGAACGGCAAATTGATAGTACAGTTGAGTCATCCCCAATTGTACAAAATATCTCTCCAAAATTCATTTGTGAAATTAAAGTTGCCAGCGCTGGACCGCTCCCTGGCTGAACATGCACGACAACCATCTTTTCAAGCATATCTAACGAAATAAAAGCGTTATTCAATGTCTTCTTTAATTTTTTTTGTGTATCCAGTTGTTTTTGAACAGGCAAACTATAGTGATAACCACCACCATCGCTCGGAACCTTGACCAACTGCATCTCTTTGATATCCCGAGAAATCGTTGCTTGCGTAACTTCAATTCCATCCTGAGTTAACAAGGAGACAAAGTCTTCTTGTCGTTCAATGTTGTTTTGATTGATTAGTTGCCGTAAATACTGTTGGCGTTCACTTTTCCGCATAAAGCATCCCTCACAAACTGATTAATTATACGTTCATCATACTCGATTTGCATAAATAATGAAAGCCTTGCTGTTTTATTTAGCTAGCGATTAATGATTTAAATTTGTTTGAGCAGCTAGTAAAACCTGACTAATCAGGTCATGTGCAAATGAATTATTTGGCCTTTCAGTTAATTTTAAATGGAGTAAAAATTCAATATTACCTTGACCACCCTTGATCGGAGAATAATCTAGTCCTAACACTTCATATGAATGGTTTGCAGCAAATGTTAGTATTTTTTCCAATACTTGTTGGTGAATTTTTGGATCGTGGATAATTCCATGCTTACCAACATTATCCTTGCCAGCTTCAAATTGCGGTTTAATCAATGCCACTACTTCACCACCTGGTTTTAAGATGGTTGTCAAGTTAGGCAAAATTAACTCTAACGAAATAAATGAGACGTCAATTGATGCAAACTCAGGTTGTCCTTTTGTAAAGTCCGCCAGTTTGCTGTAGCGAAAATTAGTCTGTTCCATCACTTCTACTCGTGGATCCTCACGTAATTGCCATACTAACTGGTTGGTACCAACATCTAGTGCATAACTCATTTTGGCGCCATTTTGTAACATCACGTCAGTAAAGCCACCTGTTGACGACCCAATATCTAACACAACCTTGTCAGCGACGGAAATACTAAATACTTTCAATGCTTTTGCTAACTTTAATCCACCACGACTAACATAGGGCATTTTGTGTCCCTTTAGGTGCAGAGTCGTGGTCACCGGAATTTTTTCTCCTGGCTTATCAAGACGTTCGCTATTTTGACCCAGTACTTCGCCAGCCATGACAGCTCTTTTTGCCTGTTCACAGGAATCAAATAGCCCCTGACTGACTAGCAAAATGTCTACTCGTTGTTTTTCCATTTTCACCAGGCACTCCTTTTATAATTTAAAATATGCAAAAAAATCATCTAATCCTACAAGAGAATGGCCAGTAATTGCGTTGAGTTGTGCCCGCAATTGACGTGCTTGTGTCAGAGCTTGGTTCAAAGCCTGTTTGGCGCCTGTTAATCCTAATAGACCTGGGTAAGTATTTTTGTGTTCTTGTTGATCCTTATCCACTGCCTTACCCAGCTGTTGTTCAGTTGCTGTAACATCTAAAATATCATCATAAATTTGAAAGGCCAATCCATAGGCCTCACCGAATTGCTGGAGTAATGACAGTATGAGACTATCTTGTTGGCTAATGATCCCAGCTGCCATCACAGAATACGAAATTAACGCGCCCGTTTTCAAAAGATGCAACTGCTCCAATTGATCGACTGTTAGTTGCTTTTCTTCGCTAGTAATATCCTCTGCTTGGCCAGCAACCATCCCAGCCGGTCCTGCACATCTTGATAAATAGAACACAAGCTCACTTTTAATTTCAGCAGGTAATTTATTATCGGTTAGCCATTGAAATGACATTGTTAGCAGACCGTCACCAGCCAGAGTTGCTATTCCAGCTCCAAATTTAACGTGATTAGTTGGCACTCCACGCCGTAAATCATCATTATCCATTGCTGGCAAATCATCATGAATTAACGAATAAGTATGCAACAATTCAACCGCACAAGCTGCCTTTAAAACCGACTCGCTAAATTTAACCTGAAATGCATCTAGTACTGCTAACGTCAATGCTGGTCTTAATCGCTTACCACCAGCGTTCAAGGAATACTGCATCGCCTTAGCTAGCACTGGATCACTAATACCAATCTTTACATTAGCTGATAAATAATTATTAACAATTTTTTGATAGTCCTCAAGATTTTTACTCATCGTCTTCTGGTTTACTTTCTATTTTTTTAGATTGCTCAAATAAAGTTTCGTTGCCATCATCGTCCATCAATTTAGTTAACGTTTTTTCAGCGTTATCTAGTGTTTTTTGCAACTCTTGACTTAGTTCTACCCCGGTTTTAAATTGTTTTAAAGCCTCTTCAAGTGGAACATCGCCTTGTTCGAGTTGTTCAACAATGGTTTGCAAACTTTTTAATTGCGTTTCAAAACTCATTTTTTCAGTCATTATTTTTCTCCTTGTTAATCTGATTAATTTCAGCTTGCACTTGTCCATCTTGAAAATGCAATCTAACCTGTGATCCCGTTGTCAGCTCAGTCACACTTTTAACCACCTGGTTATCATATGTGACATACGTGTAACCTCGGCTCATAATTTTTAATGGGCTTAAAAAATCCAGTGAAGCAATCGTATTTTGTAACACGACTCTATGATCGTGAATTAACCGAATCCCGCTTTGTTCAAGTCGTTGCTGGAGCTCATTGCTCTGGTTTGTAGCTGTAACTATCCGCTGGTTCATCGCATACATTGATAACCCTGAAGCTGCTAATTTAACCTGCTGCTGCCATTGTTGCAATGTTACATTAATTTGTTGTTTGAGGCGATTGGAAACTTGATCGACATTTTGCAAATAGCCTTCATATAATCGTTTGGGCTGTGTAAAAATATAACTGTGCTCAAGTTTGGTTAAATTTTGCTGAGCCAACCTAATTTTGTTTTTCATTGCATTATTCAATCGTTGGCGTTGTTGTGTAATTTTTAATAATTCATCAGTTAATACTGGGACTGCTAATTCTGCAGCCGCTGTGGGCGTTGCGGCCCGCACATCCGCCACTAAATCTGCAATTGTGGTATCAGTTTCGTGTCCAACCGACGAAATTACAGGAACTTGACTAGCAGCAATTGCGCGTGCCACAACTTCCTCGTTAAATGGCCAAAGATCCTCAATTGAACCACCACCGCGTCCAATAATGAGAGTATCAAATGTGCCACTTTCATTAACTCGTTGAATTTGTCTCGTAATGTCTTTAGCAGCTGAGTCACCTTGAACAACCGCCGGAAATAATACTAATTGTGCAATTGGAAAACGACGACGAGTAGTGGTGATAATATCACGAATTACTGCCCCACTTGGACTGGTGACGACCGCAATTTTTTTGGGAAATTGGGGCAATAATTGCTTGGGAGCATCAAATAATCCTTCTTGTGCTAACTTTTTCTTTAACTGTTCGTAAGCTTGATAAAGAGCACCAACACCATCAGGTTGCATTGAATCAACATAGATTTGGTAGCTGCCACTCGCTTCATATAAACCAATTCGACCAGTAACTAAAACTTTCATCCCTTCTTCTGGTTGAAATTTTATTTTAGTAAAGGCTGATTTAAACATGATTGCGCTAATTTTTGCATGATCATCCTTTAAACTAAAATATTGATGTGCATTTGGTCGTGGTCTGAAATTAGAAATCTCTCCTGTAAGATAAATACGTCCTAAATATGGATCTACATCAAATTTACGTTTTATATATTTTGTTAACGCGCTAACTGTTAAATATTTATCATTATCCATTTATTTGGCTCCATTTAGTTAACTCAACTGTTTGCTGCATCAAAGTGGCAATTGTCAGGGGACCAACACCGCCTGGAACTGGTGTAATGGCACCTACGACATCTTTGACAGCATCAAAATCTACATCACCAATCAATTTGCCATTGTCATCATGGTCGATTCCAACGTCAATTACAACCGCATCAGGCTTTACAAATTCTGCTTTGATTAAGTGACCAACGCCAGTGGCAACGATCAATATATCCGCTTGTTTAGTTAATGATGCCAAATTTTTAGTGTGGTGGCCTGCAACCGTCACCGTCACATCTTCATTTAATAGTAGTGCAGCCATGGGTTTACCAACTAAGATACTACGCCCAACAATTACCGCATGTTGTCCAACTAGTGGTACATGATATTCTTTGAGAATTGTCATAATTCCCTTAGGTGTGCAGGCAACTGGATAATTGCCAGCTTGGTTTGCATATAGCCGCCCTAAATTTTGCGGGTGAAAACCATCAACATCTTTACTAGGAACAATTGCACTAGTAATCACGTCGGCATCGATTTGTTGCGGTAATGGGGCCTGCACTAGAATCGCATTGATCGTATCGTCAGAATTCAATGCTTTAATTTCATCTAAAATTACTTGTTGCGATACATCGCTTGGAAAAGTCTTTAGAATCGAATTCATTCCTAATTTTTCAGCTTTGCGCTGCTTATTACGAGTATACATTTTACTAGCAGGGTCATCCCCTACCAGAATAACAGCAATTCCAGGTTTGATGCCTTGGCCCTTTAATTTTGCTACTTCTTTCGTTGTTTGCAAATTTATTTTTTGTGCTAACTTTTTGCCATCAATTATTGTTGTCATTAGTTTACCGCCTTTTCTACCGCATATTCACTCAATAACAATTTTAGCATATTTTGCCATAAAAAAAGCCCAGCAAACTACAAAAATT
>NZ_AWTT01000020.1 GCF_000876205.1 Paucilactobacillus wasatchensis
TTACATGGATGCGATAAACAGTTTCGGTGTGATCGTTTAATAGGTAAATGTACTTGGTTTTGTGCAGCGGGATAATAATTCGATTTAATTGTTTAACTCGCCGTTTACTAATCGATTGGCCAAACGTTTGGTTAAAAACACTGGCCGAAATTTGGTCCGGATAATTCAGTGAAATTGAGTTTTTTCGCATTAAATATTTTTGATAACGCTGTTTATTATCACTGGTGACCTTAATTTCACTACCAAATTTCCATTTGCTTACTTTTTGTTTAATTGATAAAACAAGGTTATTCTTCTTCGCATGCAGTAAATATTGCGTACCATTTTGTTTGGTTTTCACAATTTGTGTTGGTAAAAATATATCAGCAATCGACTTACTAGTTAGTTGACTTTGACCACTGGTATTATTTTCACGACTGCGCTCATATCTCGCTGGGTTGGTCCAGATAAACCATGACAAAACTAAGCTGAGTAAGATAGCCAGCGTTAAGATAATTGGCAACCAGTTATCACGAATTCTCCGAATCATCTTCCCATTCATCCCCTTCATAAGGTACATATGGCAGTGAAATATAGAACGTAGAGCCCTTACCTTCAACACTATCAACCCAAATTTGGCCACCTAATAAGCCAATTACTTCTTTAGAAATGGCTAATCCGAGTCCTGTTCCACCTTGTTTGCGTGAGCGAGCCTTATCAACTCGATAAAACCGATCAAAAATGTGGGGTAAATCAGCACGTGGAATGCCCAAGCCTTGATCCGACACGCTCATAATAACGTGATTGTGAGTTTCCAGTAGCCGGGCCGTGATGACACTACCATCCGGTGAATATTTAACAGCATTGTTCATCAAATTATCGACCACTTGAATAAATTTATCGGTATCGATTTCAACCCACAAATCCTTCTTTGTAAACAAACGATCAATTGTATACTTCTTAGCAGGATGATCATCGTTTTTAAGAATCATATCAAAGCGATTCAAAATATAATTAAATAGCTCATTGAGATTAACATATTCTAGGTTTAATTTGGCTGTCCCTGAATCCATCCGCGATAAACTCAACAAATCGTTAATCATGCGGATCATGCGTTCAGTTTCATCTTGGACTACTTTTAAGAAGCTAGGAGCAACTTCAGGATCTTGCCAAGCACCATCGTTTAGCGCTTCAACATAGCTACGAACGCTGGTTAATGGTGTTCGTAATTCGTGTGACACGTTGGAAACAAACTGCTTACGATCTCGATCAACTTTTTGTTGTTCAGTAATATCATGTAGCACACAGACCAAACCACTAATAAAACCAGATTCTCGCTGAATTAAAGAAAAGTAAGCATGCAAAATTAACTCATGCTCACCATGCGAAAAATCAAGAATGATTTCATCCTGGTTTTCCAGTAATTCGCGGATTGTATAGTCTTTGCGGATATCCAAAACATCCAGAATCGACTGGCCTTGCACTTCATCTTCATCAGCTGAAAGTAATTCAGCTGCGGTTTCATTAATAATCGTGATTTTTCCACGGCGATCAGTCGCTAACACCCCATCAGACATATGGGTTAACACTCCATCCAATCGGCGTCGTTCAGCTTCAGTCGAATCTTGTGCTTCTTCCACGTGGACGGATAAATTATTAACTGCCCCAGCTAATTGTCCTAATTCATCATTACCATAAACATTTAATTGGCCGGTAAAATCGCCCCGCGCAATTCGAATCGTTTGCTTTTTCATTTCATCAATTGGTCGAGTTATTGCCCGGGAAATAACAATTGCCATTAAGAGGCCCAGAACAATTGCGATCAGCGAGGCGGACAAGTAAATCAAAGTAATACTGTTGATGTTGGCGTAAACACCCTCCAAACTAGCGCGCATATACAAAACACCAACAACATTATTGCTACTGCCAGATGAATTCAACAATGGCACGACCGAAACATAGTACCGATTGTGATTCGTGTCATCATAAGTGTTTTCCGTATATGAACGATTATTGTAGATTGCATTTTTTACATTTTCATCTGTCGTTTTCTGACCAACGATAGTTTGATCATTGGTATCACTACTACCACGAACAACGCCCTTGTTGTCAATTACCCGAATTTCACTAATATTAGCATTGTTCACATCTGACAAAATATCGCGAATTTTTGCGTTAGTTTTGGTGGTACTAGAACGAACCAGCTGATCTGATAACGAATTATCAACATATGATGGTAGTTCGACTTGTTGTTCAAATGTACTCAAGTTTTGATGCTCTAGTTGACGCACAAAAACCGCCCCAACGACTTCGAGCGTGATCAACAGCATCAACGCGAATACCAGGGCGATTTTAAAATGGATCGACTGAAAGAATTTAATCTTACTATTCAAGTGCTTGTGTACTCCTAATCATTTTCAGGATTATTCAAATAATAACCAACGCCACGGCGGGTGATTAGCCATGATGGGTGACTGGCATTATCTTCAATTTTCTCACGTAAACGGCGCACCGTTACATCAACGGTCCGGACATCACCAAAATAATCATAGCCCCAAACAGTTTGCAACAGATGCTCACGGGTCATTACTTGTCCAATGTGTTGTGCCAAATAATGTAATAACTCAAACTCTCGATGAGTTAAATCAATATTGTCGCCACGCTTAGAAACAGTGTAAGCATCCGGATGAATGGTTAAATCGCCAACATCAATATCAGCATTCTCATCTGGCGCCGTCGTTTCAACCGTTTCTTGACGTCGTAAATTGGCCTTAACTCGGGCAACTAATTCACGATTTGAGAATGGCTTAGTAACATAATCATCGGCACCTAACTCTAAGCCTAAAACCTTGTCTAACTCGGAATCTTTGGCGGTGACCATAATGATCGGGGTTGTATGGTTAGCCCGAACTCGTTTGGCCACTTCCAAGCCATCAATTTTAGGTAACATTAAATCTAGGATGATTAAATCCGGTTTTTCATCTTCTACTTTTTCAAGTGCTTCTTCACCATCATAGGCTACGATTACTTCATAACCTTCTTTAGATAAATTAAATTTGATAATATCAGAAATCGGTTTTTCATCATCGACCACTAAAACTTTCTTCATTAGCTAATTCCCCCTGCAGTTGCAGTTTTTATCAATTTTTAATGTCCAACTAAATTTTTTCTTTAAATTCAAACACGTACATTATAACACATCCCATCATTTGGTAGAATTGAGGTTTGGCTCAATATTAAACTATTCTCATTTATCAATTTTTATCAGATACACTGTTGACTATGCTTTCACATATATGATAGTATATTCAAGTCGATAAATATGGGCAGTTAGCTCAGCTGGCAGAGCAACGGACTCTTAATCCGTGGGTCCAGGGTTCGATCCCCTGACTGCCCATTAATCATAACTAACCAGTAATCACGCCGTGTAAATCCACCGTGGTTGCTGGTTTTTCTTTTACCCAAAATTCGCAGTTAGCGAAACTATCTGGCAATCATTTTAGATAGCAAACTATCGACTTAACATGCTACTGACGGCTATAAATTTGTGGCAAATACAATCAGTGCCAAGCCAACCAGTAAGTTTTTTTGATTTCTGATTTATTTCGAACTATTGTTTAGCTTATACCCGTTGCAAAGCTCAGGCTTTAGTCTAATTTGAGGAGGAATTCATCATGGAAAAACAGGAACAAGAAGATTTCATCGCCAAACTTGTCAGTTTTGACACAGTTGGTGGCAAAGAAGATCAGGTCGCAAAATTTTTAAAGGCTGAATTTGATAAAAGAAACATCCCAAATAAAATTATTCCGGTTCAAACTGGACGCAGTAATTTCTACGCCGAAATTGGTAACGGTAATGGCAAAGTAATCGCTTTTGAAGGTCACCAAGATGTCGTCGGGCTCGTTAATAAAAGTGCCTGGAAACATGATCCTTTCGGTGCCGAAATTGAAGACGGTAAGATGTACGGTCGTGGAACAACAGACATGAAAGGTGGCCTCGCAGCCGAATGCATAGCCATGTTCGAACTAGCTGCATCAAATGCAACAATCAACGGTAAAATTAAGTTATTAGCTACTGTTGGAGAAGAAACAAGTCCTGAAAATCACATGCAAGGAGCCCAAAAATTTACTGAAGAAGGCTACCTTAATGACGTTGAAGGACTTTTAATTGCTGAGCCCTCAATGGGCAAAATTAATTTCGCTAATAAAGGATCCATCACTTACAAAGTACTATCAAAGGGCAAAGCGGCCCATAGCTCAATGCCCTGGTTAGGCTACAATGCCATTACACCATTGATTGATTTTTATAATGAACAACAAAAATATTTTGCGACCCTCCATGCTGAAAATAAATATCTCGGTAAAACAATCCCTGTAATGACAAAAATTGAAGGTGGGCAGCAATTAAATTCCGTCCCCGATCGAGCCGCCATCTATGCCAAAGTCCGTACCATTCCTGAAGAATCAAATGAAACTATTTTGCAGCATATCAAAACTATCATTGCTCAAATCAACCAGACAGACAAAGCGCAGTTGAGTTTGGAAATTTTAGGTGATAAAATCCCCGTTGTCTCTGATCCGCAAAATAAATTTACTCAACTAGTAAAGCAAATTGCTGAGCGAGAATTAAATCAAGAGCTGAAGCTTGAAGGAAGCGCAGGCGGCACGGACGCATCCGAAATGATTCATGGCAATCCCAACATGAATATTGCTGTCTTAGGACCAGGAAACGACTCAGCACATAAGATTGATGAATATGTGGAATTAGATACATTCCATAAGGATATTACTATTTATAAGAAGCTTGTCTTGCAATACCTTAGCTGATAAATAAAAGTTCCACGTGAAACATCACAAAAAACGTTCTAACTATTAAAGTTAGAACGTTTTTTTAATCAACTTTATTTAACCAATACAATCCGCCCAGGTGCATGGCCCTTTTCTAGTAATTGATGGCCTTCAATTACTCCAGCCAACGTGAATGGTAATTCTTTAAATATATCCACCTGCAGCGAGCCATCTGCCAACATGGCAGCAAGCGCACTCAACGCCTGCCGATCATTACCCGCAACTGGTCTAATATGTTTGAACGTCACGTTTGGTTTGGCGTCCAAATTGACGGCAGCACCAACAGAAGCAGCCGCACCATCATCTTTAATGACATCCGCAATCAAAGACTCGTTTTTGCCATTCATTGCGGCATTAATAACGATATCTGCTTGACCGGCAAATTTCTCGTTAATATTTTCCTGATCATAAAGACCAATTTCATCCAGTTTCAGTTGTTCCAAAATCGTTTTATTTCGTGAAGAACCAGTACCAATTACGTGTGCACCAAGTTTTTGTGCCACTTGTACAGCAATCGAGCCAACTCCACCGGTTGCGCCATTCACCAGTACAGTGTCGCCTGCTTTAACATGGGTAAAATAGGTCACCGCATTGTACGCTGTAATTCCTGGTGTAATAATGGTCGTGGCCAATTGATTGGAAATACCGGTTGGCTTTTTAACTAATTTTGCATCCGTCAACTTAACCTTAGTAGCATAAGCTGGGCCGCTGTGACCAATCACGATGTCACCAACTGCAACCTCGGTGACCTCTTCACCCACTTCAGTGACCCTACCTACAACGTCTCTGCCTGGCACAAGTGGAAATTTGTCACCACCAAAATCACCTGCACGTTGACTGCGTTCAAAGTTATTTAAACCAACTGCAAGCGTCGCAACGATCACTTGATCGGCCTTTGTAATCCGTGGTTCCGGCAATTCAATTTCTTCAAATACTGCTGGGTCACCAAATTTTTGATATCCAAATGCTTTCATCTATCTTTCACCTCGTTATGCTTTATATTGCGCTAAAAACTCACTAAATGGTGTCAATCCTTCGGCATGATACTGCTTTATGAATTGATCTACATCTGTTTGTGAATGCTGATCGTCCGTTGTCAGTACAAGTTGTTCCACTGGTAATGGCCGATCGTTTGCAATTTTCACATCAATAACAACTGGACCATTAGTACTCTTAGCATCATCAAATGCTTGGTGTAACTCTGATAAAGTATGAACTTCATATCCGGTTGCACCCATGTCAGTAGCAGCAGCACCAAAGTTGGCATCAATTAAGTCCACTCCTGAGTGCGGTTGCTTTGTATCATCTTGTTCCGCTTCAATGAATCCGAGCGACTGATTCGTCAAAACAACATTGATAATTGGTTGCTGGTACTTAACCTGGGTCAAAATATCGTGCATCACCATGGTATAACCGCCGTCTCCGCTAATCGAAAATACTTGCCGATTAGGATAAGAGAATTGCGCTCCAATTGCTGCGGGGAGTGCAAATCCCATTGTTGCATACCACCCCGACGTAGCCATCTTTTGTGTTGGCTTCATTTGCAACAAACGGACACCGTCGATCGTAACATTACCAACATCTAGAGCAAATATAGCGTCGTCGGTAGCAATTCGATTAATTTGTTCAAATACAGAATCAACATTCAATGGTTGCTTGTCTTCGTCAACAAACTTTGCCAGCCAGTCGCGCCACTCACGTTTGTTGGCCAGTGCAGCTTCATAAAAGGCCCGTTTACCAACCTCCTCCACCTGATTTGTCAATGCTGTTAATGTAGTTTTTGCGTCCGCTAAAATCCCGACATCAACATGGTGACGTTTGCCAATATTGGTTGGCTTGACATCAACCTGGATAAATTTAGCAGTCGGGCTGAAAAAGTACGCCGCAAATGGAAAATTACTACCGATAAACAAAATTGCATCAGCTGCTCTGGCTGTTTCAACCCCCGGTTTCGTCGCAACTCGCCCAGCACTACCCATATAAGCCGGATCATCATCCGCAATAACACCTTTCGCTAATGCGGACGACATTAATGGTATTTTTAACCGATCTGACAATCGCTTGAGTTCTGGACCCGCTTTTTTGGCACCCAGCCCAAAATAAATCACTGGTCGCTTAGCATTCTGTAAGATTTCAGCTGCCTGTTTAACAGCCACCTTATCAGGTAACGGATAATTTTCAGTTACTGCGTAATTGCCAGCAGTGGAAATATAGTCATCGTCAATCTCCGCCCAGCCCAAATCTTTTGGTATGGTCACTACCGCAACTCCAGAATGTTCATAAGCTTGTCGAATAGCTTGGTCAACAACTGCAGGCAACTGTTCAGCTGTCATTACTGTTCGATTATAAACAGCAACATCCGCAAAAATGGGATTTTCATTTAGTTCCTGAAAATATTCAGTGTTCATGAAATCGGTGCCTACTTGACCTACCAAAGCCAATACTGGCACACCATCATGTTTGGCATCATAGAGACCATTCAGTAGATGAACCGCACCTGGACCAGCAGAACCAAATGTAACACCAATTTTACCAGTAAATTTGGCTTCGCCAGCGGCTGCTAGGGCTCCTGTTTCCTCATGGCGCACCTGCACATATTTAATTGAATTTTGCCGATTATAAAGCGCATTCATTGTTGAATCAAAAGAACCACCTGGTAACCCAAAAATATGATCAATTTGCCAATCCTCGAGCACTTTTATCATTGCATCTGCTGCGTTAATCTTATTTGTCATCTTATAACGACCTCCTAAAATACGTTCCACCAGTTAACACGCTCAGATTAGTATACTTACTAAAAATAAGCAAGCATTCTTTCTTATCTTTTTGGTACCTACTCTCAGGATACAAAAAAAGCCAACAAAATCACAGTAATGTGCTGTTGGCCTAAATATTTATTCCCATTTGGAAGTTCAATTATCCTTTTTGATGACATCTGCTGGTGTAATTCGTTGGTGCGCGCGTTTAGCTTTACTAATTTTACCTTCACGTCCCTGATTAACAAAAAATTCGTCACTGGTCCGGCAATACGGGCAACTGATCACAATTTGATACTGAGTCGAGTCATCACGATTCACGTCCATAACATTTCTTTCAGCAATCACCATTGGCTGCTGGTGGCACTTACCACACTGAATGTTCAACCTGCAATTTTCTTGAAACGGGTCAGCAGGCTTACCTACCATTCCGTACTTATCTTCGCCATATTCATGGTCATACTCATAGATAAACATGTCCTTTTTAACCTTAACTTCCTTAACGATAATATTGTGCTCGTTCACCCTGCCAGTTAACAATCAAAATAACCACAATCCCAACCAATACAATCGACACAGAACAGACAACAAATAGACTTTGATAGGATAATCCTTCAATAATCATACCGCCAAATAGCGGACCAATTGCCTTACCAGCAGAAGAAAATGCGTTCATCATACCCTGATATTTTCCTTTAACATCCACCGGTGATAAATCATTAATAATGGCTGGCATGGTTGGAAATGCAGTTGCCTCTCCAACCGTCAAAATGACCATGGCTAGTACAAACATGGCGTAATTGTGGGCAAACATTAAGATTATAAACGAGCCAGCACAAAAAAAGATACCGACATATACTTGTAAATAGATATTTTTAACAAAGTGGGCCATCCAATTCATTAAAATTTGTAATAGCACAATTAACCCCGCATTAATCGTCCACAAAAGACTGTACAGCTCCATCGGGATGCCCATGTCAGTAACATAGACGGACAAATTGCTAACCCATTGCTCATACATTACCCAGATTATTCCCAGGGAAATAAAAAAGGTCCACATAATTGTTACATTAGGCCCGGTCAAACTAACTTTTGTCTTACTCCGCTGGTGCTTTTTTCTAATGGCGCTGGTATCGACGTGGTAAAACAAGAAGGCAACCACGAAATAAAATACATATAAAATAGTAGTCAGAGTAAACATTGGTGCCACACTACCATGGTAAACAAACCCCACGACAGAGGTTCCTAAGACAATACCTAAATTAGCAGCAAAGTACAACATGTTAAAAATATAGCGACCATCACGACTACCAATTAAAGTACCCAGCGAATTAATCAGCGTCGTTAACCACCCATTGAAAAAACCAATAATCGAGAGAAAAATCGGATAAACTGGCCAATGGTTAATAAAAATTAACACAAACATTGCTACGGTATCAATAATCAGTCCACTCAAAATGAGTGTTCGTGGATTAAATCGGTCAAACAGCATACCACTGAGGTAGCTACCAACCACATTGGTACCAGAATACAGTAATAGCACAAAACCAATGATAGTTAAGGACTGGTGTAATTCGTTGTGCAGATAAATAGTCGTTAAGGGCCAAATGAAGCTCGTACCCACACTACTAAGAAATGAGCCGGTTACCAGCCAACGTAATTTAATTTCGTTTTTCATCGGCTACCCCCAATTAAGCCGTCACTAAATGAAAAACTGGGTAAAAGTTAGATTTTTACCTCAGTCTTGTTTACAATTTCCATCTACTAATTTCAAACGCAAATTCCATGACCAAATCACCAAACGCCTTGTTATGCACTTTTGATCTAATCATTTCCCGGAACATACGCAATCGAGGAAAATTTATTATATGATTTCACAAACAACAACTTTACGGTACCCCGTGGACCGCTCCGGTTCTTTTCAATAATGACTTCAACTTCACCAACGTTTTCATCATTATCTCGTGGATCTTCTTGACTGTCTTCATCATCATTATCGCGATCGTAGTAATCTTCGCGGTACAAAAAGCCAACAATATCTGCATCTTGTTCAATCGAACCAGATTCACGAATATCTGACAGTACTGGTCGTTTATCCTGGCGTTGCTCCACACCTCGAGATAGCTGTGATAACGCAATAACAGGTACATTTAATTCCTTAGCTAATTTTTTCAGTTGCCGTGAAATATCGGACACTTCTTGTTGCCGGTTCTCACGGTTAGTTCCTTCAATTAATTGCAAATAATCAATCACGATTAAGCCTAAATTACCCTGTTCTTTTGCTAACCGACGACATTTAGCTCTGATTTCAGCAATCTTGATTCCAGCAGTATCATCAATGTAGATACTGGTTTTAGACAGACTCCCCATTGCCACAACTAAATTACGCCATTCTTCCTCGCTTAATTGACCTGTTCGCAAATGGTTCGCATCAATGCTGCCCTCAGCACATAACATCCGGTTTACCAGCGATTGGGCACTCATTTCCAAACTGAAAATAGCAACTGTTTTATCAGTTTGCGTGCCAACATTTTGTGCAATATTAAGTGCAAATGCCGTCTTACCAACGGCTGGACGAGCTGCCAAAATAACTAATTCATCTTGATGCAACCCCGTCGTCATTTTATCTAATTGTGGGTAACCAGTCGATAATCCAGTGACTACTGAATCATTTTGCGATAATCGATCAATTTCCTCGAAGGCTTCTTTTAATACGTCTTTGATTTCTTTGAAACCGTCTTGATTTCTGGTTTCTGCAACACTTAAAATAGACCGCTCCGCCTCATCTAGTAAATCCGGAACTTCTTCCTCACCGGAATAACTTTGCGTGACAATATTAGTCGCTGTTTGGATTAATTTACGTAAAACCGCTTTTTCTTGGACAATTTTGGCATAGTAAACAACATTAGCGGCCGTGGGTACTGCCTCAGCTAATTCAACGATGTAACTAAACCCACCGATGTCTTCAAGTTGGTTAGTTTTATCCAGTTGTTCGCGCATGGTCAGTGCATCAATTGGTTTATCTTGATCATTTAGATCAACCATTTTTTGAAAGATAATTTGATGGGCACGCCGATAAAAATCTTCAGGCGTGACATATTCCATGGCCTCCACCAACGCATCCCCACTTAAAAATGCAGCTCCTAAAACTGCTTTTTCCGCTTCGATGTTTTGGGGTGGCGTTTGGTCACTTAAAACATCATTATTCATGTTGGTTTCGTCCTTTGAACTTATTTTTCAGCCACGTGTACTCGAATATTAGCGGTTACTTGTGGAAATAGCTTAACTGGCACGTTCGTATATCCTAACACACGAATTGGTTCAGCTAATTCAATTTTACGCTTATCAAGTTTAATCTGATATTGTTTGTCCAATGCTTGTGCAATCTGCTTACTTGGAATTGAACCAAACAAGCGGCCATCTGTGCCAGCTTTAGCAGTTAATTCAACCACTGTTTTATCAGCTTCTAAATGTGTTTTGACTGCTTGAGCTTCGGCTAATAGTTCCGCCTCTTTTTTCTCTTCAGCGCGCTGTTGTCCTTTCAGCGCGCTCATAGCAGAATTGGTGGCCGCCTTGGCTTTCCCTTTTTTGATTAAAAAGTTTTGCGCATAACCATCGGGAACCTCTTTAACCTCGCCACGCTTACCGCGGCCGTGCACATCTTCCAAGAAAATAACCTTCATTGGTAATCACTCCTCGTTTTGTTTTGTTTTGTTTCTTTCGTAGTGTCATTTTTTAATATTGCCACTAATTGCTCTTTGACTTCAGTTACAGTTTGGTCTTTAATCTGTGTGGCTGCATTCGATAAATGACCGCCCCCACCCAGTTGTTCCATGATCACTTGCACATTAAAATCACCAATTGAACGCGCTGAAATGCCGACCGTTAGATCATCACGAAGTGTAATGACAAACGAAGCGTCAACTCCGGCCATTTGGAGCAGCGAATCAGCTGTTTGGGCCGCTGTGACAGAATCATACACATGGTCATCTTCACCAGCACATAGGGCCATTTTATCATCAATAAAGTCCACTGTGGTGATTAAATGGTTCCGTTCAAGATAACTGTCAACATTTTCCTTCATAAACTTCTGAATTAAAATGCCGTCAGCGCCAGCAGAACGAAGGTAACTAGCCGCATCAAATGTTCGGGTTCCTGCCCGCAACGTGAACGACTTTGTATCTACCTGAATTCCGGTTAACATAGCAGTTGCCTCAATTTTATTAATTGGTTCACCTTCACGTGGTTGATACTCAAACATCTCCGTTATCAATTCGCACGTTGACGAAGCATATGGTTCAATATAAACCAAAATAGGGTTTTCAGGAAATTCCTCACCACGCCGGTGATGATCAATGATCATTACTCGATTTTGTAGTTTATCATACAACTGTGCCGACATCGAAATACTTGCTTTAGAATGGTCCACCATAACCAATAAACTCTTAGTAGTTGCCATTTCTTCAGCTTGTTGTGCCGTAATAATGTGGTCCTTAATATCTTGATAGCCCTCAATTTCTGTCAGTAACCGTTCGATATCTGAATGTAGATGGTTTTGATCCAGCACAATCCAACATTCTTGCCCGTTCATTTTGGCAATCCGCCGAATTCCCATACAAGCACCTAATGAATCCATATCTGGAATTCGATGTCCCTGCACAAATATTTGGTCAGACTCATTCATAAGTTCTTGTAACGCCTGGCTAATCATCCGCGCCCGCACTCGTGTCCGCTTTTCCATTGGGTTGGTTTTACCACCATAGAAACGGGCTTGCTGTCCATCAGCCTTAACCACGACCTGGTCACCACCACGACCTAGTGCCAAATCAAGATTACTTTGTGCTAGATCAGCTAAACTATTTAAATCAGCGTCCCCATAAGCCACCCCGACACTCAGAGTTACGGGAGAATTTTGCTTGGATGTATTTTCACGAATTACATCTAAAATACTAAACTTATCTTTTTCTATATTTTGAAGTGTAATTTGATGACCAAGGATCAAATAGTCATCATCAATCACTTTCATAAATAGACCATATTTTTGCGCCCAAGCATCCAACTCAGACGTCACATAGTTATGCAGGTTAGAAACTTCTGAATCACTCATTCCCTGGGTAATTTCAGCATAGTTATCTAGGTAAATATTTCCTAAAATGACCTTTTCATTTTGATAACGCTCATCGATTTTGGCATAGTGGGTCACGTCCATCAAATAAACCACGTTAAAATCAGCTTGGACTAATAATGAAAACCGATGATCCTGCCACTCCACAGTTACTGGTTTTTCCTCTTCACGATTGTCCGCAATTAATTTAGCCAACTTGGTATCAACTTCACTGATTTTCTTTCCGACTACTTCGTCAGCAAAGTATGTGACCATATATGGATTAATCCATTCAATTTCTTGTTGTTCGTCAAACACGATCATCCCAACTGGCATTTGAATCAGTGCTTCTTGTTCGCCGCTTTCAATCCGATATGACAAATCAGAAATATATTCATTTGTATCAGAAACAATGCGGCGCAATAAATTCAAAACAAAATACAAGGCGACCGCCACTAACACTAACATAATGATCCCCAACACCCAGCTAGTCAAAAAAGAGAAAGCAATGCCGAGTGCAGAAACGACAAACATAAAAATCGACACCCACCGAATACTTGAGTTTCGTAAGAAAAACGGTAAATTTTCGCGATCAAAAAAACGACTCATAAATAGTCTCCCATATCTGTGCCAGCATCCTAACTAAGTAGTTACATTTTATCACATTCTATGAATGAATTTTGAAGCGACTGTAAATCAGCAACTGTTTTTTGATCTAAAAAAATAAACACGATCCATACTCGTTTCCGAATAGAATGTGTTTATTGAACAAACTTGCCTTAAATTAGTCTTCTGCAACGAATGGTAGCAGCCCCATAATTCGAGCACGTTTGATTGCAATTGTTAACCGACGTTGGTTTTTGGCACTTGTGCCACTAACACGACGTGGTAAGATCTTACCGCGTTCAGAAATGAAACGCTTGAGTAAGTCAGTATCTTTATAATCGATATATTCAATATGGTTTGCGGCAATAAAGTCGACTTTACGACGACGGCGTCCGCCGCCTCTTCTTTGTTGAGCCATTGAATTTCCCTCCTCTGGCAGTTAATTAAAACGGTAGATCATCATCCGAGATATCAATTGGTTCGCCATTGTTAGCGAATGGATCGTTGGCGTTGCTCTTAACATTACCACTATCAGCATTGGCGTTGTTATTGGCATTACCGAATGGATTGTCATTTGCAGATGATGATTGAGGAGCATTGGCTGGTTGATTATTGTCAAAGCTTGGTGCGCCATTATTATGGCTCTGACTTTGGGCCTTCGTTTCTAGCAATGAGAAGTTTTCGACAACTACCTCAGTGACATAGACACGTTGACCCTGTTGATTTTCGTAATTCCTAGTTTGAATTCGACCATCAACCCCAACTAAAGAACCCTTATGAGTGAAGTTAGCAAAATTTTCAGCAGCTTTACGCCAAATAACGCAGCTCACGAAATCTGCTTCCCGCTCACCCTGTTGATTGGTAAACTGTCGATTAACAGCAACAGTAAATGTTGCTACGGCAGCTCCACTAGTTGTGTATCGCAACTCAGGATCTCTAGTTAAGCGTCCAACAAGTATTGTACGATTAATCATAGACTAATACTCCTTTCTTAACTTCAAATTGATTAAATTAAGCTTCACGCTTAACAATCATGTGACGCAAGATATCGTCACTAAACTTAGCTAAACGATCAAATTCGTTTAGCGCTACATCATCGTTTGCTGTGATATTAACGATATGGTAAGTACCTTCATTGTAGTTACCAATTTCGTAGGCAAATCGACGAGTAGACCAGTCTTTTGAATCAACGATCGTAGCACCATTGTCTGTGACAATCTTGTCAAATCGTTCAACAAGTGCTGTTTTGGCAGCTTCATCAATGTCAGGACGAATGATGTACGTAATTTCATAACGTGTTGGTTCCATGAACTGTTACACCTCCTTATGGACTTTGGCCCTTTTTCATTTAAAAAGAGCAAGGAGAGCAGACGTTTTCACGTGTACTCACAAGCAAAAATTATAACACGATAGTACTAATAAAACAAGAACACAAACAAAAAATCCTAAATTGCGATACATATATTACATACGCTCGCAAATAGGATTTACATTTATTTATTCATTTGTTTCTGGTGCATTTTGATCTGTTGAACTTTGCGTTGCAGAATCAACCGGAGCGACTGCAGTGGCAGTTTCTTCTTCAGTGTCATCTTCCTTAGCAACTTTAGTCATTGTTGCCACATGGGTATCATCATCCATTTTAATCAGATGAACCCCTAAAGTAGCACGTCCAGTTTCCGAAACATTTTCAATGCCAAAACGAATAATCACACCTTTATCAGTTACCAGCATGATATCTTCAGCACCCGTCACAGTAGCTAATCCAACTAACGGTCCATTTTTCTCGGTAACATTAGCCGTCTTAATTCCTTTACCGCCGCGACCCTTAATCGGGTAGGCGCTGGCCGGAGTTTGCTTACCAAATCCACGTTCACTAATTACAAACACATGACTGTCAGCACTTAACAAATCAACCCCAATCACGTAGTCGTTATCACGTAGTCTAATTCCACGAACACCGCTAGCTGAACGCCCCATTGATCGAACATCAGAACCTCTAAAGCTAACCGCGTAACCCAGATGCGTCCCAATAATCATATTTTGGGATTCCTCAATAATCGAAACACCCATCAACTGATCATTTTCTTTCAGCGTAATAGCTTTTAACCCGTTGCTTCGAATATTTTCAAACGCTGCTACTGGAGTCCGTTTGACCGTTCCATGTAATGTCGTAAAGAACAAGTACTTGTCGTGATCATTTGTTTCATGTGAAACGTTAATCACCGCAGAAATCTTCTCATCTGCATCAATGCCCAGCAAATTAATCACTGGAATTCCCTTAGCAGAACGCCCATATTCAGGTACTTCATAGCCCTTCATAGAATAAACTTTACCAGCATTGGTGAAAAACAGCATTCGATCATGCGTTGAAGTTGAAATTAATTGTTCGATGAAATCATCATCATGAACACCCATTCCTTGAACGCCTCGACCACCACGGTGTTGTGCCTTAAATTCATCCACCGCTAACCGCTTGATATAACCATTGTGGGTTAAGGAAACAATGACGTTTTCCTCTTCGATTAAATCTTCATCCTCGATGCTTGTAACATCGCCGACCTGTAATTCAGTCCGACGTTTGTCACCAAATTTAGATTGAATCTCCAATAACTCATCATAGATAATTTGATGGATCCGTTCAGTGTGCACCAAGATATCCTTAAAATCGGCAATTGATTCCATCAGTTTCTGGTACTCATCTTCAATCTTTTCACGTTCCAACCCGGTTAAGCGAACTAGTCGCATATCCAAAATGGCCTGTGCTTGGCGATCGGATAAGCCATAACTCTCCATCAATTGGTTCTTGGCCACTTCACTTGTTTGTGAACTCCGAATGATATTGATGATAGCATCAATATGATCAAGCGCAATTCGTAATCCTTCTAGAATATGGGCTCGTGATTGAGCTTTTTTCAACTCAAATTCTGTCCGGCGACGAACAACTTCTTCTTGATGTTCAAGATAATATTCTAGAATTTGCTTTAAACTGAGGACTTTTGGCGTTCCCTTAACAATTGCCAGCATATTAAAGCTAAATGATGTTTGCAGCAAAGTCATTTTATATAAATTATTCAAAATAACTTCAGCACTGGCATCACGTCGTACATCAATGACAATTCTCATTCCTTCACGATCAGATTCATCATTAACATCGGTGATGCCTTCAATCCGCTTGTCACGAGCTAAATCTGCAATTCGCTCAATCAATTTGGCCTTGTTAACCATGTAAGGAATTTCAGTGGCTATAATTCGTTGCCGGCCGCTTTTTTGTTCCTCAATATCAACTTTGGCACGGACTGTAATTGTCCCGCGGCCAGTTTCATATGCTTTTCGAATGCCAGATTTACCCATGACAATCCCGCCCGTTGGAAAATCGGGACCTGGAACAGCTTCCATCAGGTCAGCAGTTGTTGCCTCGGGGTTATCCATCAAAATGTGAATAGCACTAATAACTTCAGCTAAATTATGAGTTGGAATATTAGTAGCCATTCCAACAGCAATCCCTGATGCACCATTCACCAACAAGTTCGGAAAGCGTGCTGGTAAGACGCTGGGTTCTTTTTCGGTGCCATCATAGTTTTCAGTGAAATCAACTGTATCTTTATTGATATCACGTAACATTTCAACGGCAATTTTACTCATGCGCGCTTCGGTATACCGCATCGCAGCAGCTCCATCACCATCGACAGAACCAAAGTTACCATGTCCATCAACTAACATGTACCGGTAACTAAAATCCTGTGCCATGCGAACCATTGATTCGTAAATGGCAGAATCACCATGGGGATGAAACTTCCCCATGACATCCCCAACAATTCTGGCTGATTTTTTATACGGCTTATCCGGTGTGACCCCTAATTCGCTCATTCCATATAAGATCCGACGATGAACGGGTTTCAATCCGTCACGAACGTCTGGTAATGCTCGTGAAACGATCACACTCATTGCGTAATCCAAAAATGAGGTCCGCATTTCACGAGATAAATTAACATCGGTTATCCGACTTGGTAAATTTTGGTCAGCCACAGTTTTTCCCCCTTTTTTATTTCATCGTTTATAGATCTAGATTTTGAACGAACGTTGCATTTTCTTCGATAAATTCGCGTCGTGGTAACACTTTATCACCCATTAACATTGAAAATACCTTATCTGCTTCAATGGCGTCATCTAAGTCCACCCGCAGTAACCGACGTTTGTCCGGATCCATGGTTGTTTCCCATAGTTGTTCAGCATCCATTTCACCAAGCCCTTTGTAGCGTTGAATCACTGGCTTTGGTGAGGGTTGCAATGAACCCATCACTTGGTCTAGTTCTTCATCTGAGTCGATGTAACGCATGTATTTACCTTGCCGTACTTGGTACAGCGGTGGCTGAGCGATATACACATAGCCAGCATCCACAATGGGCCGCATGAACCGATAAAATAAAGTTAGTAATAATGTTCTGATATGAGCACCATCAACATCGGCATCCGTCATAATAATCAATTTATGGTAGTTAGCCTTTGAAACGTCAAATTCATTGCCAAAACCAGTCCCCATTGCTGTAAATAGTGACCGAATTTCCTCATTAGCCAGAATCTTATCAAGACTAGCTTTTTCAACGTTCAAAATTTTCCCACGGATCGGTAAAATTGCCTGCGTCAAACGGGAACGGCCCTGCTTAGCAGAACCACCCGCCGAATCACCCTCGACAATAAATAATTCTGAAATCGAAGGATCTTTACTAGTATTATCTGCCAATTTGCCTGGTAAATTGCTAATTTCGAGACCACTTTTTTTACGAGTAACCTCACGAGCGCGTTTAGCAGCAACCCGCGCCTTAGAAGCTAGGATTCCCTTATCAACAATCTTGTGAGCAACATCTGGATTCTCCATCATAAAACGATTAAATGTTTCTGAGAACAAGTGATCCGTGGCTGTCCGGGCATCTGAGTTCCCCAGTTTTGTCTTCGTTTGGCCTTCAAACTGAGGATTAGGGTGCTTGATCGAAACAACTGCGGTCAATCCTTCACGCACATCATCACCAGAAAGAGCATCTTCACTTGATTTAAGAAACCCATTTTTACGCCCATAGTCGTTTATAACCCGGGTAAGTGCCGTCTTAAAGCCGGTTTCATGGGTGCCGCCTTCGTACGTATGAATGTTATTGGTAAATGTCATTAAATTACTGTGATAGTCATCAGTGTATTGCAGTGATACCTCGACAGTAATCCCATTTTCGGCACCTTCAACGTATACTGGTGGATCAAACAAAACGTCCTTGTTTTCATTTAAATATTCAACATAATGGCGAATACCACCCTCATAATGGAATGATTCCTTGGTGGGGGTTTCTGGCCGCTTATCGCTAATTGTAATCCGCAAGCCCTTGTTTAAGAAGGATAATTCACGAATTCGTGTTGTTAATACTTTAATATCAAACGTTGTTGTTTCCTGAAAAATATCAGGATCTGGCTGAAAATGAACAATCGTGCCGTGTTCAATTGTGGCCTGTTCATCAAGAACTTTCATCGCCGTTTTAACATGGCCACGTTCAAAGTCCATGTAATAAACCTTATCATTACGAACTACTCGAACATCTAGCTCTGTTGACAATGCATTCACCACGGAAGCACCAACACCATGCAACCCGCCAGAAACCTTGTATCCGCCGCCGCCAAATTTACCACCGGCATGCAGAATCGTAAAGACAGTTTCAAGTGCTGGTTTGCCTGTTTTAGCTTGAATGTCAACCGGAATACCACGACCGTTATCCGTCACCGTAATACTGTTATCTTTTTCTACAATGACGTTGATTTCATCGCAAAATCCTGCCAACGCCTCATCAATTCCGTTATCGACAATTTCCCATACTAAATGGTGTAGTCCTTGGGAGGCTGTTGTCCCGATGTACATTCCTGGTCGTTTCCGAACAGCTTCTAATCCTTCAAGCACCTGAATCTGGCTAGCGTCATATTCGCGGGCACGTTGCGCTTTCGTTTCTTTTTCGTCGCTCACTGTGGCTCCTCCTTAGTTAATGTTCCGTGACTGATATTAAAAATAGTTGGTGTCTGAATTAATTGTTGGGCAATCCCACTTAAACTAGTGGTAGTCAAGAACGTTTGTACCTTATTTTGAATTGCTGTTAATAGGTGCGTCTGTCGAGCATCATCCAGTTCTGATAATACATCGTCCAATAATAGTATCGGATATTCACCCGTTTGTTCCCTCATCAAATCAATTTCTGCCAGTTTAACTGACAGTGCTGTCGTTCGTTGTTGCCCTTGTGAACCATAAGTTTGCACATTTTTTTGGTTAATCAAAAACCGTAGATCATCTCGCTGTGGACCATACTGAGTGCTGCCCTGCTCAATTTCTTTTGTTTCATTGTTCAAGTACAAATCTAACAACTGTTGATATACTGCCTCAACACTGCTCGGTTCATCCAATTTAACTTGGGTGACATAATGAAACGTTAATTCCTCTTTATGTTGAGCAACCGTTTCGTGAATTGTCTGGGCCCATTTTTCTAATTTCTTTAAAAAAGCCGCCCGAGCAACAATTATCTCTGCACCATATGCAGCTAATTGATCAGATAGGACTTGCAGTAACACCCGATCATGTTGTTGCTTAAATTGTAACTGTTTTAAATACTGATTTCGTTGTTTCAAAATCGTCCGAAACTGACCAGAATTATACAAGTATTTATTACTCATCTGACCAAATTCCTGATCCATGAAATGCCGCCGTAACGCAGGAGCACCCTTAACCAGGTATAAGTCTTCTGGCGCAAATAAAATGACATTCAGTTGGCCGACATATTGTGACAGGCGCGCCTGCTCAAGGTGATTGACTTTAGCTTTTTTGCCCTTAGAACTAAAAATTAGCTCTAAAGGGACGCTCCCACCCTGTTTTTCAACTCGTCCGGTTAATGCAGCCTCATGCGCCTGCCATTTTATCAGCTCGCGGTCATTAGCTGTTCGATGACTTCTGGTTAATGCCAAAACATAGACTGCTTCCAATAGATTAGTTTTGCCTTGTGCATTTTCACCGATTAACACGTTAACTCCTGGTGAAAAATCGACGCTTAAATCTTCGTAATTGCGGAAATTATGTAGCTTGAGCTCTGATAAAATCATTTCAGCGACCTACTCGTTTTGGATGACAAAGGTACCAATATCTGCAATCTGAATTTGATCGCCCGCGTACAGTTTTTTGCCCCGCCGTTGATCGACTTGATCGTTGATTTTCACTTCGTTTTCACTTAAAAACCACTTAGCCGCTCCGCCAGATGGGATAATTGCCTCTTCTTTCAACAACTGACCAAGTGTAATAAATGGGCGATCTATTTGAATAATTTTTGGTTCCTGCAACTCATCACCTACTTTATATTTACTTATCCATTATACCGTTATAAATGACGAAAAACAAATAAATATCGCTTATTTTGACGCTTTTAGCTCATTAACGTTATTTAGCTATTTTTTACCAAAAGAGCGTAAAATCGCTGAAATTTAATTTTAAGCAAGTTAACATTAATTCACCCGGTTAAAAATCCTCGGGAAAAAGAAATAAAAAAGAAGCCAATTTTAGGCTTCTTTTTAGATATATCTCCATATAAGTAATTCGCAGCAAATGTACAAAAAACAGAGTCACCGCCGCATTAATAAGTTCGAACCGGCGTTATCAACTGAATAAAGTTTTCAGCATCTTGTGTTGGCACTAATGTAAATGGTCGTAATGCAGACGTGAATGAAAGTCTAATTTCACTTTGACCAAATGAACGCAGTGCATCTTTCATATAATCCGGATTAAATGAAATTTCCAAATCTGCGCCGCTCAAGCTGGTCGTTGTAATTGCCTCTTCAACGTTCCCAACATCTGGTGAATTACCAGTGATTTTAGCCGTATTATCGGCTGCTGTGACCGAAAGTTTAACCACATTATTGCGACTTTCATGTGATAACAACGATGCTCGCTCAATGGCTGCCAAAAAACCAGCAGCGTTTAATTCAATTGTTGTATCTTCAGTTTCTGGAATTAAACGACTTGTTTCTGGATAGTTGCCTTCCAGTAAACGAGAATAAAACATAGTGTTACCCAAGACAAACAAAACCTGATTTTCAGCAATACGCAGTTCAACTGTGGCCTGACTGTCAGTAATCATTCGGGACAACTCTGTTAAGCTTTTTCCTGGAATAATTACATCGTATCGTTCCTGAACTGCTTGTGGTAATGTGATTTTTCGTTGTGCTAATCGATGACTATCCGTGGCCACCGCAAATAATTGATTGTCCGCTAAGACCAAGTGGATCCCAGTTAATATGGGCCGACTTTCTTGTGTTGACACAGCCAGTACGGTTTGGCCGATGATTTCTTTCAGTACATCACCAGCCAGTGAAACACCATCTTTGGTTTCAATTTCTGGTAAGTGTGGATAGTTGTTAGCGTCCTGACCATTAATGGTAAATGCTGCCGAACCAGAAGTGATTTGTGCCTGAAAACCATCACTAACTTCAATGGTCACCAGTTTATCTGGCAATTTTTTAACAATTTCGCTAAAGAAACGAGCGGGTAATACAATCGCACCTGCTTGCTCGATGGTTAAATTCGTTGATTCTTCACTGCTTGGTAACACAGTTTCAATTGTAATATCTGCATCACTACCAGTTAAAGTGACATCTTGATCGCTAACCGCAATTTTCAAGCCGGTTAATATTGGAATAGTGGTCTTAGAAGAAATGGCACGTAATACATCATTTAGCTTAGCAGTGAAGACTGCACGATTAATCGTAAATTTCATCTTAGTTGCTCCTCGGGAATTGAATTTGGTTTTAATATAATTAATAAATAATAAAGTCGTAGTAGTAGGCCCTGTTAACACTGTGGAAAATAGCCAAGCTAGCGTTCACACAACGATTGGTCACTGTGGACAACCTGTGGATAAGTACACCACAATTAATTTAGTTATCCACAACTACGGCTTTAGCTCCATTTTAAGGTTTTGGACATCTTCTTGCAAATTATGATCTGATTGGAGCAGTTCTTCAATTTTATCAATTGAATGTAAAACCGTCGTATGGTCCTTACCACCAAATTCAGTTCCAATTTTTGGTAATGAATTATCAGTTAGTTCACGAGCAAGGTACATTGCAATTTGACGCGGCATGACAATTTGTTTCACCCGCTTTTTACCCTTTAAATCTGTTTGTGAAATATGGTAGTAACCTGCCACTTTTTCTTGAATTAACGGAATTGTTAGCGCACTGGTACCGGATAATTTCAATCCTTTTAATGCATCAGAGGCCAGACTCGTATTAATAGTGGCATTATTTAAATGAGAATAAGCTTGCACGCGGGAAAGCGCACCCTCAAGTTCACGGACGTTAGAATCAATTTGGCCAGCGATATAAGTTAAAGTATCGTTGGGGATGTCAATTTGATCTGCTTTGGCTTTGCTGCGCAGAATGGCAATCCGAGTCTCCAAATCTGGCGGGGTAATGTCAACTGAAAGTCCCCACTTAAACCGAGACACGAGCCTGTCTTGCAGCTTTGGAATTTCATTGGGCAGCCGGTCGGAGGTTAGGACAATTTGTTTATTTTCTTCATATAGGGCGTTGAAAGTATGGAAGAATTCTTCTTGAGTTCCCTCTTTGTCCGCAAAAAATTGAATATCATCAACTAATAACAGGTCAAGATTACGGTATTCTTGTCGAAATTGTTCTTGGGTCCCAGTTTGAATGGCATTGATGAAATCGTTGGTAAACGCCTCACTGGTCACGTATTTAACGCGGGTCTGACTATTGACACCCGACATTTTGTTCCCGATTGCATGCATCAAATGGGTTTTACCTAAGCCAACACCACCATAAAAGAAGAGGGGGTTGTACATCTTACCTGGTTCTTCTGAAACAACCAGTGCGGCAGCATGCGCCATTTGATTACCCTTGCCAATCACAAACGTATCAAAAGTGTAGCGGGGATTAAGGGCCGTGTTAACTTTAAACGACGGTTTGCTGGCTGTCATTACGGGCGCAGTTTGTTCCTCTGCTTCAATAATATAACGTGGTTCAATTTTGGTCGATGTGGCTTCAAATGCATATAACCGAAATTTATCCGTTAATGACTCACTCCAATAATCCTTATGAAATGGGGTGGGCAATTCGATTGTTAACTGATTATTCGACAATGAAATTGCTTTTGCCGGTTCGATCAAATTTTCATATGTAACGCTGGACACATCATTCTTAAAAGATTCTTTAATTGTATCCCAAAGTGTTTTTAAATCAGTCACAATGACTCCTCCTAAATGAAAGTACGTAAATTAGTTTAGCATGACTCCTAATAGTTTTCCACAGGGCTGTTGAAATTTAAATGTAATATTACACAACGCTGTGTGTAAATTATTAACAAGGGTGTGTAAAGCCTACGCGAGACTAGATTTAAACCGGTTATCCACATTTTGAAGTGGACAAGTGTTGTTGCTAGATTAACGTTTGTTAGAGTTATCCACAGTTATTAATGTGCTTGTGGATAACTTAATTAACATGGTGTTTATTTGTGAGTAAATCAGGGAAAAAGGAGTGGATAACTAAAAAACAGGTTACTTAAAGAAACAACGCTGTGGATTATTTTGCTAAAATTGTGGATAACTCAAAATATTTTTATTTTTTTAAGGTGTTTATTATCGTTCAACATTGTGATAAAATTGATGGATATTGTTTGGAAAGATGACCTTTTCGATTGATAAAACGTAAATTAAATTTTTTAGGAGGTGCTAACTATGAAGCGCACATTTCAACCAAAAAAACGGCATCGCGCACGTGTTCACGGTTTCCGTAAACGCATGAGTACAAGTAACGGCCGTAGTGTATTAGCACGGAGACGTCAAAAAGGCAGAAAAGTATTATCTGCATAGGGGTCGTGACAAACTAGATTTGTCGCCATCCCTTTTTTCATATCTATAGGAATAGTTTTGGAGATTACAGTATGCGAAAGTCATATCGTGTAAAAAAAGAAAGCGAGTTTCAACGGGTTTTTGAAACACATAACTCAGTAGCAAACCGTAAGTTTATTGTTTACGCAATGGATAAACCAGGGCAGATTCATTTTCGGGTTGGTATTTCAGTTGGTAAAAAAATTGGTAATGCAGTGCACCGTAACTGGGTTAAGCGGCGTATTCGCCAAACCGTTTTAGAATTAAAGGAACAAATTAAACCAGATTGTGATTTTTTGGTGATTGCTCGTCGTTCTGCGGATCAGATGAGTATGGCCGAAACAAAGCAACATTTGACGCATGCATTGAAGTTAGCTCATCTGATAAATGAGCATTAAAGTGAGGAACGAAGCGTGAAAAAGCACATCAAAAAATATTTGACGGTAGCCAGCATTCTGTCGTTAGGTTTGTTTCTGGCAGCCTGTTCAAATAAGCCGATTAATAGTCACAGTACCGGAATTTGGGATAAATGGATTGTCTATAATTTCTCACGAGCCATTATTTGGTTGGCGCATACCTTTGGCGGGTATGGGATGGGAATTATTATTTTCACCATTATTGTCCGGGTGGTCATTTTACCATTGATGATTTATCAAACACACGCAATGCGTAAAACTCAAGAAATTCAACCACAAATGAAGGCGCTGCAAAAGAAATATTCATCTAAAGACATGGAAACTGTCCGTAAATTACAAGATGAGCAGCGCAAGTTGTATGCAGAGGCTGGGGTTAATCCATTTGCTTCTATGCTGCCATTATTAGTGCAATTACCAATTATTTACGCTTTGTACCAAGCAATTTGGCGCACTGATGTTTTACGAGGTGGTTCGTTTTTATGGCTTGAACTAGGGCATCGGGATCCGTACTTTATTTTACCTGTTTTAGCGGCCATTTTTACCTTCTTTAGTTCATGGTTATCGATGGCGTCACAGCCAGAGAAAAATGCAATGACATCTGCAATGACGTGGGTTATGCCAATCATGATTTTCTTCATGGCAATGAACATTTCATCTGCGATTTCGTTGTACTGGGTGGTTACGAACGCCTTCCAAGTGGGGCAAACCTTTGTGATTCAAAACCCATTCAAAATTAATCGTGAACGTGCTGAGAAGCAAGCGGCTGAAAAAGCACGAAAAAAAGCGATTGAAAAGGCCACACGGAATGCGCGAAAGAGTCGCCGCAAATAAATTTGTTAATCTGCTAGATTCCCACTTTGGGGGTCTAGTATTTTTTTATTAAATTCAAATCTTGTCACTGCAGGTAATAGCACAAATGGTATAATAAGTCGGATAAATTACAATGGGTAGGTTTAATTATTTTTAGGAGGGCCACTGATGGCAATCTTTACAGGAGAAACAGCAGCAAAAGCAATTGAAAATGGTCTCAAAACACTACATTTAACACGGCAGGAAGCCAAAATTACGATTATTGAAGGTGCCAAAAAAGGTTTTTTAGGCATTAACAAAAAGGAAGCACAAGTTAAAGTCGAGTCGATCCTGCCGCAACACAGTGGGGGCGCATATCTACATCCTGATTTGGCCGGACAAACAGAAAAAAAGGATGATTTTGATCATGTTGGTGGTGTGGTTGATGAGTCCGTGATTGAGGATCCTGATGAAGCGGACATTGATGATGCCGAAATTTTGCGACGCCAAAACAATAATAAAATTAAATTGAACGCTGCTGCCGGACGATTAGCAGATTATCTCACGGATATTTTGGCAGTAATGCAAATTGAAGTAAATCCCCAGTTAAGCATTCAACACCAATTGATTACGATTGATTTAAACACGGATAAACCGGGATTACTGATTGGGCACCATGGGTTGACGATTAATGCTCTGCAGGCAATGGCAGTCGTGTTCTTAAATCAGCATGGCATTCAGCATATCAATGTTATTTTAGATACCGACAATTATCGCAAGCGGCGTGAAACGGTGTTGGCAGAGGTAGCGAAACAAGCAGCTACTGAGGCAATTGCCACTGGGAAAGCCGTCTACTTGGACTCAATGCCTGCCATGGAGCGGAAACAAGTGCATCAGGCACTAACAGACAACAAGTTTGTCAGAACCTATTCGCAAGGTGACGAACCACGTCGCAGTGTGGTCGTTGCCCCAGCCGGCGAGATGTAATGATTGACAATGAGTGCAATCCATTCTAAAATAAGTCTCGATTATCAATTAAATATTGTTAAAGTAGTGAAAGTGCTTTGGCCACGACTAATTTTTAGGCGTGGAGTGGCGCTTTTTTTATTGCTATCAATTAATTTTCTGGACTGAAGGGAGTTTGACCTGTGGGACAATCAGAGTTTGATACAATTGCAGCGATTTCCACACCAGTGGGCGAAGGTGGTATTTCAATCATTCGCATTAGCGGTGAGGAGGCACTGGCAGTCGCTAGCCGCGTATATCGCGGTCGTGATTTAGCTAAAGTTACCAGCCATACAATTAATTATGGTCGCATTATTGATCCAGACACCGCTAAAGAAGTTGATGAAGTAATGGTGTCGGTAATGTTGGCACCTAAAACGTATACGCGTGAAGACGTTATTGAAATTAACTGTCATGGTGGGTTAGTGGCCACTAATAAAATTTTGCAGTTAGTGTTAAGTAATGGCGCCAGGATGGCCGAACCAGGTGAATTCACGAAACGAGCATTTTTAAATGGGCGAATTGATTTATCACAAGCAGAAGCAGTGATGGATTTAATTCGGGCTAAAACGGACCGCTCAATGAAAGTGGCATTAAACCAGCTAGATGGTGATCTATCACGCTTAATTAAGCATTTGCGTCAAGATATTTTAAATGTATTGGCTCAAGTAGAAGTAAACATTGATTATCCCGAATATGACGCCGTTGAAACGATGACGACTAAGTTACTCCAAGAAAAAGCGACAGAATTACAACAACAAATTAAGCAATTATTGAGCACCGCAAAACAGGGAAAAGTGTTGCGCGAGGGGTTAGCAACTGCCATCATCGGTCGTCCCAATGTCGGAAAGTCCAGTTTATTGAATCGTTTGCTACACGAAGATAAGGCAATTGTTACCAATATTGCCGGGACAACCCGGGATGTGATTGAAGAATACGTCAACGTTAATGGTGTTCCGCTTAAACTGATTGATACGGCTGGCATTCGCCAAACGACAGACCAGATCGAAAAATTAGGGGTACAACGGAGTCGACAGGCAATTGCGACCGCTGATTTAGTGTTATTGCTATTAGATAATAGCGAACCATTAACCAAAGAGGACCGAGAACTATTGAATGATACGGCTGCTACTAAGCGAATTATCATTTTAAATAAAACAGATTTACCTGCGCAATTGAGTCGGACTGATTTAGACGAATTTGCTAGTGGGACTGAAATTATTGAAACCTCAATTTTAAAAAATGCTGGCATGGATGAGCTAGCTCAAAAAATTAGTCACTTGTTTTTTGACGAAGGAATTGAGAGTAATCAGGGCAACGTGATGGTGACCAATGCTCGTCACATCGGTCTATTGCACCAAGCTAGTGAGGCATTAACGGATGTTCAAACAGGCATTGCTGCCGGGATGCCTGTTGACCTAGTTCAAATTGATATGACTCGTTGTTGGGAACTACTGGGTGAAATTACGGGTGATAGTTACCAAGATGAATTACTAGATCAACTATTCAGCCAATTTTGTTTAGGAAAATAAGCGTGCGGTTTGGCGTGTGTAATGTGATAGAGGAGAATTGAAATGGAACAAGCGTTAGACTACGAAGGAAATGATTATGATGTCATCGTTGTTGGTGCCGGCCACGCTGGGAGCGAAGCCGCATTGGCAGCAGCTCGGATGGGCAACAAAACACTGCTAGTAACAATCAGTCTAGACATGGTGGCCTTTATGCCATGTAATCCATCGGTTGGTGGACCAGCGAAGGGGATTGTTGTTCGTGAAATTGATGCGCTCGGCGGCGAAATGGGTCGCAATATTGATAAAACGTATGTCCAAATGCGGATGCTAAATACGGGTAAGGGACCCGCTGTTAGGGCATTACGTGCTCAGGCGGACAAGTATGCATACCATACGGAAATGAAGCGTACGATTGAACGTGAGCCTAATCTAACGCTCCGGCAGGCAACTGTTGATTCGTTAATTGTAGAAGATGGTGTTTGTAAGGGTGTGATTACTAATACTGGGGCTCATTATTCAGCCAAAAGCGTTGTCCTAACAGTCGGAACGGCCGCACGTGGTAAAATTATTATTGGTGAACTGCAATATTCATCGGGTCCCAATAACTCTAAGCCAGCCATGAAATTGTCGGAAAACTTGCAGGATCTCGGCTTTGAGCTGGAACGGTTTAAGACTGGAACACCACCGCGTGTTGATGGTACAACAATTAATTATGATGAAACAGAAGAACAACCTGGGGATGAAGAACCAAATCATTTTAGCTTTGAAACACCAGATAGCCAGTATTTGCTTCTCAAGGATCAGCTATCTTGCTGGTTAACGTATACGAACGAAACTACGCACACAATTATTCGCAATAATTTAGACCGCGCTCCAATGTTTTCCGGCACGATTGAAGGAGTCGGTCCTCGTTACTGCCCTTCCATTGAAGACAAAGTGGTTCGCTTTGCTGACAAGTCACGGCACCAACTCTTTTTGGAGCCAGAAGGTCGGCGGACGGAGGAATGGTATCTCCAAGGTTTATCAACTTCATTACCAGAAGAGATTCAACAACAAATTATTCATTCAATCAAAGGGCTGGAGCATGCGGAAATGATGCGCCCAGGCTATGCAATTGAATACGACGTGGTGGCGCCATATCAATTGCGGCCAACGTTGGAAACTAAATTAATCAAGAACCTTTATACAGCAGGTCAAACTAATGGTACGTCTGGTTATGAAGAAGCTGCTGGTCAGGGAATTATCGCTGGTATTAATGCCGGGTTGCGGGCACTGGATCGAGGTCAATTCACGTTGAAACGTTCAGAAGCATACATTGGCGTGATGATTGATGATTTAGTGACCAAAGGAACCAAGGAACCATATCGATTGCTTACTAGCCGTGCAGAGTATCGTTTGATTTTGCGCCACGACAATGCTGATTTACGGTTGACTGAAAAGGGTCATGAACTTGGGCTCATTAGTGATGAACGCTTGGCTCGATTTGAGGATAAAAAAGCAGCAATTATTGCCGAGGAGCAACGATTAAATTCAGTTAGAATCAAGCCTAGCGAAGCGGTCAATGAATTTGTCATTGCACGTGGTGAAAAACCGTTGAAAGACGGTATCTTGGCGAGCGAATTTTTGCGCCGCCCACAAGTTACGTACGCCGATTTGTTGAAATTTATTCCAGCTCCAGCTGAGCCATTAGATCACCGAATTATCGAACAAATTGAGATCCAGGTTAAGTATGAAGGCTACATTAAAAAGGCCGAGGTACGGGTAGAACGGCTGAAAAAGATGGAAGAAAAGAAGATTCCTGACCGAATTGATTACAATGCAATTGACGGTTTGGCAACTGAAGCACATCAAAAGCTAAAGAAGATCCAGCCAGAAACAATTGCGCAGGCATCGAGAATTAGCGGTGTCAATCCAGCTGATATTGCGATTTTAAGTGTTTATATTCAACAGGGAAGAATAGCGAAAACTAGTGCATAAAAACAGTGCGTAAACAACCACGGAAGCAGTGGTTGTTTACGCGATTTAGCAATAAAAAAATGGGCGCACCTGGTTCAGATTCGAACTAGGTACGGCCAATTTTTACATTATGTCATGGTTTCTTACGTGTTTGAAAATACTCTGATTACCATCTGTACTTAACCACTGGTTCAAAATATTTTTGATAAACATTTTTGGCGAGATCCATTTGTGCTGCGGTTAGTGCGGGTAGGTTGTCAGCACCTGTATTTGCAGCGATTTGGCTAGCATTACTGGCACCTGGGATAATGGTAGAAACCGCATTGAACATTAATATCCAACGTAGTGCGGTTTGGGCAAGATTATTCGTGCCAAGTTGGTCCTTTAATTCATTAGCAGCCTTAACACCAGTTGCGTAATCAACACCAGCAAATGTTTCACCCTGATCAAACGCTTGACCATGGCGATTAAAGTTGCGGTGATCGTTTTGCCCAAATTGAGTTGCCAGCGTATATTTACCGGTTAATAAACCGCTCGCCAATGGCACTCGAATAATGGTCCCTACGTTTTGCTGCTGTGCTAATTTGAAGAACAAGTCCGCCGGTTTTTGCCGAAAAATATTGAAAATAATTTCAACCGCCGAAATATCATAATCCAATGCCTTAATCGCCTCTTCGATTCGCTCCACACTGACACCATAATGTTTAATTTTACCGGCGGCCTTTAAATCATCCAAGGCAGCAAAAACTTCTTTACGGTAGTACACATCCGTTGGAGGACAATGCAGTAAAATTAAATCAAGACTATCCGTGCCTAAATTTTGAAGTGATTGTTCAACAAATTGTTCTAGGTTCTCTCGGGAATAATTACTGATGGCATTGGGTTCGATACCACGCCCACATTTCGTTGAAACATAGATTTGGCGATCGGGGTGAGCGGCTAAAAACTGACCAATCGCTTTTTCACTATGACCGTCTTGGTAAATATCAGCGGTATCAAAGAAATTAACGCCTGCTTGGTAAGCTTCTTCCAAGGTTTGCATGGCATCTGTTTCATCAAATGGTTCGCCCCATTTAGAACCTAATTGCCAGGTGCCTAAAGATATTTCACTAACTTGATAATTTGTTTTTCCTAATGTTCGATATTTCATTTTTTCAGCTCCTAGATTGGCTAGTGGATCGTTAAATAATCTTTTAGCCAGTTTTTTCCCTCCACAAACCGTGTCACCAACATAGCCGCAGTTGTGTTACTAGTTGAATTTAACAATGTGGCGGGGATATCAATAATTTCACTAATAATTAAAATTAGTGGCAAGGCAGTCATTGGAAACCCAAAAACGGTGATAATAACTGTCTCAGCCACAAAGCCGCCACCCGGAATGGCACTCATAACGACTCCCACTAAAAAGCCAACGCAGATAATAAGCACGGCATTTTCAAGTGTTGCAATATTGCGACCAAATAAAACGAATAGAAACGTCGCCTTTAAAACACCACCAAAAACAGAGCCATCTTTGTGTGTATTAGCGCCCAACGGAATTACCGTTTCAGCAATGTCTGGGGTGACCCCCATTTTTTTAGTGTATTCTAGGTTAACTGGAATGGAGGCCGCCGATGAGCTAGTGGCAATGGCCGTAATTGCTGGAGCACCAATATTTTGCCAGAATGTTTTAAGGCCAGTGTTACCGCCAGCCACCAGCGCGTAACCACTCATCACAACGAAAAAGTAGACAACGGTAAAGCCAAGGTAGACGAGCCAAGTCCTCAAATACGTACCGACCATTTCAGCTCCAAGGTTACCAATGACGGTAGCAAAAAAACACCCCAAACCAATTGGAGCGTAATACATAATATATTTAACGATTTTCATCGTCACAATGTTGCCAGCCGCCAGTAATTTAGCGTATGGTTCTGCGGCTTTGCCGGATGTTGATGTGGCAATACCAGTAAAAATCGCCACTACAATTAACGCTAGCATGTTATTTTTGGATAAAATTTTGCTGAAATCATCCACAGTAAACGTTTGGACGATTCGTTCTAACCCTGAAGTGCTACTGGTAGAGGCATTTTTAATATGGCCCATTAGATGGTGGATGCTTGCCATGTCGACATTGTTGATTGGTCGAAAAATGAGCACGGCAAAATAGCCGAGTACCGCTGAAATTAGCGCAGTACTCAAGAAAACCACTAAGGTAACACCAAGAATTTTACCAAGCCGCTTCATTTCAGTCATGCTAGCAATAGCAGACGAAATACTGAAAAAAACTAACGGAATCAAGATCATGTACATTAGATTTAAAAACAGATCCCCAAATGGTTTGACGACGTTAACTTTGGTGCCCCAAATAACGCCGGCAATGCCACCAAGAATTAATCCAAGCAATAGTAAGATGGTACCGCGATAGTTTTTCCAGAATTTGGTCATAATTCAATTTCTCCTTGAATGAAAACTAGCGTGTTTCGTCAAAAAAATCATTTACTACTTCAACATCATCAAAATGGTGTTTGGTGGTACCGACAATTTGGTAGTCTTCGTGGCCTTTACCCGCGATTAAAACGACGTCGCCAGGTTCGGCCTGAGTCAGTGCAAAGTAGATTGCATCTCTACGGTCCGAGTTACGGGTATAAGACTTGGTAGATAAACCAGTGACCATTTCATCAAGAATTGATTCGGGATCCTCAGTCCGCGGATTATCCGAGGTAAAGACGGCATCCGTAGCGTTGGCAACAGCAATTTTGGCCATGATTGGCCGTTTCTCGGTTTCACGATCACCACCACAGCCAACAACACAAAAGACGCGTTGGTTAGCAAAAGCATTAATTGTATTTAGAACGTTTTTTAAACCATCAGGAGTGTGGGCATAGTCGACAATGACCGTGATGTCATAATCATTTGGTACAACCTGAAACCGACCGCGAACACCCTGGACGTGTTCGAGGGATTTAATAATATCTTCTGGGTTCAATCCGTGTTCATAGGTAGCACCAAATGCTGCTAAGGCGTTATAAACGTTAAAATCACCCATTAACTGAAGCTGAACTGGATAAGTTCGACCATAGATTTCTAGGTCAAATTTGGTCCCATGACTAGTTACGGCAATATTTTTTGCCTGGAGTAATCCTTGACCATGCGTACCATAGGTCAAGACATTTGCGGCGGTCTTTTCAATTAAACGACGGCCATATGGATCGTCAATGTTGATGACCGCTGTCTTTGTTTTTTGGCTTTTGTGATAACTATTGCCTAACTGTGAAAATAACAGTGCTTTAGCATCAAAATAATTTTCAATTGTTTTGTGATAATCCAGGTGATCTTCCGTCAAGTTAGTAAAGACGGCAGTATCAAAGTCAACCCCCCAGGCACGTCCTTGAACGAGCGCAATGGAAGAAACTTCCATGGCACATTCCATGACCCCTTGATCAACCATTTTACGTAGTAATTCTTGCGTGGTATGTGGATCTGGTGTGGTATTAATGGTTGGTAGTTTTTCCTCACCAATCTTATTGTACATTGTGCCGATAATACCAGTTGTACTGCCCTGATCGTCAAGGATTTTACTGATTAAATGAGTAATAGTTGTCTTACCGTTAGTACCGGTAACGCCAAACATTGTCATTGCGGCGCTTGGATCATCAAAAAAGCGCGCACTAATTTGGGCCAGTGCCCGATAAGTGTTGGGCACGGTAACCACGGTGGTCGTGCCAGTAATTTCAACCGGTCGTTCCACAATAATCAGGTTGGCACCAGCATCGGCGGCTTCTTGGACGTGTTCGTGGCCATCAAAATTTAATCCTTTGATGGCAACAAAACAACAACCAGGAGTGAGGCGACGAGTATCTTGGGTCAAACCTGTAAACTCAATGTCGCGAAGTTTTTCTTTATCTTCGTGATTGGTTTGAAGGATTTCTGTTAATTCAGCGGCCTTCATATTTTCATCTCCAGTTAAATTGTTTGTGAATATGGTTATATTCAACGATTAAACCTTATTCTATCATTGTTAGATAGACGAATAAAGCAGAAACCAGATCATTTAAACTTTCATGACAAGCGCGGGTAAAACCATTATAATGTAGGATTGTAGGTAAGAATCATTGTCGATAAGTTAGTTAGAGTCAATTAATCTGGCTAAATTAAGGTTTAATTATGGAGCAGTGAAACTGGAATAAAGTGGTGAGAGCATGCAATTGGCGTGGGATTTATTGTTTGCTTATCTTCGCAGTTGTATTACAATGACAAATAAGAATACAGCAGAATAAATTAAATTAAGTGGGGATTTATTGAAATGAAAGCATTGAAAGAAATTGTCAGCTGGATTGTTCCGATTGTCATCGGACTATTAGTGGCATTATTGATCAAGGATTTTGTGTTTCAGCTGGTGCGGGTCGATGGTCCATCGATGCAGCCCAACTTGCAAAATAATGAACGGGTACTGGTATTTAAACAAACTAAGATTCGACGGGGCAGTGTGGTTGTTTTTGATGCTAATGGGGTTGACCCACAGGCAACGGTTAAGACAGACTACGTTAAGCGGGTCATTGGTAAACCAGGTGATACTGTTTCTGCAAATAACGGACAACTATACGTCAATGGCAAAAAGGTTAATCAAGACTACATCAGTAGTTCAGAGCGCTCTACGGGAACTGGTAATTGGACGATGGCTAGTATTTCGCAGGCCAATAAATGGCAAAAACATCTAGGGGCTACAAAGGTGCCAAAAGGTGAATACTTTGTTCTTGGGGATCACCGAAGCGTCTCGAATGATGGTCGCTACTGGGGCTTTGTTCCGAAAAAGAAAATTATTGGAGTCGTCAAGGTACCATTTTGGGCTACCAACAAAACTGAGCGCAGCAATGTTAATACCGAATGGAAAAACTTTTTTGATTAAAAATTAAATAACCTAACAATAGTGCAAGCAAGAAAATCCTTGC
>NZ_AWTT01000021.1 GCF_000876205.1 Paucilactobacillus wasatchensis
GATAAATTCACCGTCATTAGCGACAAATTTGGCAACCTTATTCGACATTTCCTGCCCATCGTACACGCCATAACACAATGCGTAGGCTGAAGCGTGGTGGGACGTATGCTTGTTAACCGTTAGATCTTCATTCAATGAATCATAGAATCGACCACTTTGCTTGTCGTACAACCGGGCAATCATCTGTTCTTTGATTGTATTGGCCCGTTTCGTGAAGTAAGGTACATCTCCATCATGCCCTGTTACTTCAGCAATTTGTGCCATCACCTGGTAGGCACCATAGAAAACGGCATTGAACGGTGTATTATATTTGCCTTCAACAAAGCCGTCTCGTTCTGGAATCGGCCAGTCAACCAAGCCATTATTAGTCACCAAGCCAACCTTTTCATCAAAGTTATCGACGCCTTTACCATTTTTTAAGTTGCCCATAAAGTCTGATGACGCACCATCGAAACTATCCTCACCTTTACCACGATTTAGTTTGATCTTCAAATTTTCATAACGCTTATTAAGCAAAGCACTATTACCGGTGTACATGTAATCTAGCCATGCCATTTCAATATTGAATAACTTATAAGCTTCGGGCCAGGTTGGATTATCAATTAAATAATCCAGCGTATGCCGGTCGAGTGAATAGTTAGAAGAAACAACAAAACTGGTTAATCCGTTGACTAACAAATCGCCTTCATATGGACGTCGTTCACGTGCTTGAGAGTCAACAAAGATATCTTGATTGGTGGCCTTAATAGTGTATTTAGACAACTCATATTCTCTGTTTAATAATTCGTTGTCGCTGCTAAATTCACTTTCGTTTTCGTCAAACGGCTGCTCAATTGCCCAACCATTAATTTCATCAGTATTCAGTTTGCCTTCAAAACCAACTAATTCGACATATCGGAAATTCTTTACTTGGAAGGTCGTAAATTCATTGGTGCCCGCAACCAATGTCCAATTTTCTACGTAATCTGGACCAGCGGCAATATGGTGACGGACGTGCCCGTCTTCATTCAGTTGCTCACCCATCAAAACATTAACTCGTTGTGCTACGTCACTACTTAAGTTAATTGATAAACTACCAATGATTTCTTTACCAAGATCGAGTAAATAATTTTGCTCACCTAATTTAGTAACTTTTTTGGTCGGCTCATTAGTCTTAAGCCGGGCAGAATTTTCGCTACGATAGGGAACTAAAACTTCATTATCAGCAATTATTTTGTCAGAATTAAATTGAGCGTTTGCCCAGTTATTATCATTAAAGTTAACATTTTGCCAACCTTGTGGATAAAAGCGCATATCAACATTTTCCGACACCATGCCAAAGTAAATACTGCGAATCTTAACACCGTAGTCACCGAAAGCACTAGATGCATCTAATGCTTTCCAGTTTTCGTCAGTAACGAGCAATGTGACATTTTTACCATCGATTGTAAATAGATCTAATTTAGCCCAAAATGCGCGACGTTCTGTGGTGCCACCGACTAAGGCACTAATCACATTGTCGCCATTTTCAAGATACTCTGTCACATCATATTTGTTGTAATAAACACCAGTCTTATCAGCGTCACCGTAATAATCAGCTTGAGCCCTAGCTGAGCCGACACCAACATTTTTACCATTGACATTTAAGTCAAATCCCTGAATGAACTGTGCCTCACTACCATGCGAAAATGCTGTAATAAACGCACTATCTACATTTTCTTTATTGATTTCAAATTTAGGACTCCGCAAGAATGCTACATTTCCTAACTGCGCCAGCTGTTGCTCACCCTTATTTTCTGCAGGACTCCATATACCGTGTAAATCTGCAGTATCAATCACATCTTGACAGACAAACTTTTCTGGCTCAGAAAAGTAGCTAATGTTGTCATAATTATCCTTGACTCGCACTTGCCAGTAATATAGCCCTCCGTCAGCAAGTTGGGCCTTTAATTCTGGCAAAACCACTGAAGTGTTATTTGCAGAATCAACCCAACCACTGTCATAAAAATAATTTTGATTGGCAATATCATGCAATCGCTTAACTAACACAATTTGAAATGCCTGCTGAAAACTCTGCTCGGCATATGCATGATCCCACCAACTAAAATGTGGTTCATTTGTCACTTCGTACGCAAAATCAAGTAAATCAACCCGTAAATGCGTTGGACCAACTAATTTTTCTAATTTTGAATCTGCCAATTTTATTTCCTCTTTTCAAAAATCCATGTACCTTGTTACTTGTCGTCTGGCCAAACTTTTTCGTAGGCCACTCCAGTTAAGTCCTCAACTGTTTTAGCTACGTTAGGCTCGACATCTGCTTTACTACCACCATCTCTCAAACGATCAATTTCATTCAAAACAATTTCATGCGATTGTTTATTCAGCTTGAACGTCAAAGCAACCAGTAGTGCCAGTACCACTAAACCACCAGTTCCGAATAAAAGGATGTTGGCAATCGCTTTTTGCGCCACTACTGGCTCACTAGCGGCATTTTTAACGAAGCCACTGTCATCAAGAACAAATCCAACTGCGATTGTCGCCACAGCCACCGTCGACTTCCGGGTGAAACTCATCACAGCCGCAAAGATACCAGCTCGACGACGTTTGGTAACGATTTCATCCAAATCCGGAATAAATGGAAACACGTTCCAAGGTGTAAATTCCAAGGTTGCACGACCGATTTGATAGAATAATGAAATTACAAACAGAATCAAAATAATGTGACTCTTAATTCCTAGCTTGAAAACGAAGTAATAACCGAGCAACATCACTAGCATTAGGCCATACCCGGTTGTGTACAAAAACTTAGGGCCAAACTTAACCATTGCAAACCCGGCCACAATGGTGACCAGTAATCCAATCAGGGAAAGTGACAACATGTTGGCAGCAACGGTAGCGGACAAGCCTAAACAGTAAATACAGAAATAGGCGAATACAGTGTTGAATGTATCCTTACCAGTAAATGAAAACAGATAAATCAACAAGTGTTTCCTAAAACTTTTAATTCTTAGCGTTGACCCATAATCGGCCAACAATCCCATAAACCTGCTCCAAAGACTTCCTTCATTAACTGAATCTTTTTCCAGTTCCTTTTCCATTTCTGGTGTCACTGGTTTTTCCCAGGTAACTGAATAACAAATGTAGACACCAATGACAAAAATAATTGCAAACATTGTTCCATTAATTAAGAATGGTGTTGGCGTATGCTGACCTAAAATGGCAAATAATTGACCGGGAATAAATGTAGCCAAGAAGGTGGCACCAGCGGAAATAAACATTCGCGCTGATGATAATTTAGTTCGTTCGTTATAGTCATCCGTCATTTCATTGGGTAATGTTTCATAAGGAATCATCATTGCGCTGGAAATAACTTCAAACACCATGTAAGTTGCAAAATAATACCAATACGACATTCCCGCAATCCACAACGTGATATACAGGAGCATCAATGGCGAGCCAATCAACAAGAAGAAGTGGCGACGACCAAATCTACGACCTAACTTGGTTTTATAAAAATTATCCGTTAAGCTTCCCATTAATAAACTACAAATTGCGTCTGCAACACGAGCAGCTCCGATGATTGAAGCACCCTGAACCGCAGTTAAATTACAATAGGATGTGTAGAAAAATAACATCCAGGCCCCAATAATTGTCATGGAGCCACCACCAACGAAATCAACAACCCCGTATCCAATGCCGCGCCAGACGGTTATTTTTCGCGGGGTGTAAACTTTGTTCTTCTTTTCCATTTCCTAACCCCCAAATAAATTGACGATACCCAGAACCACTAAATGAATTATTGCAATATTTTCTTACTGGTATATCAGTATAGAGTGAAATATGAAAACTGCAATAAAGCGTTTTCACATTTTACCTGTTATTCGTGCGCATTTGCGCACAAACTCACTAGTAGCAGCGCCTCACAAAATTATTTAAAATTAGTGACCACTTTCAAAATATGTGTTTTTGTTACTCTGATAGATACTTTTGATAACTTTGGTATTATGTTGTTATTGCTTTTTAAGACGGTTAATATTTTACTTCTTTTGGGATTGGTATACTCCTCTTTTGAATTGATTAACCAAGCAAACAGCCACAGAAACTTATGTATAACAGAAAAGAGCACTTTACGATTCTAAGCTCAAATCGTAAGTGCTCTTTTCTGTTATGCTCCAGCCTCTATTCGTAGCTGTTTACACTTTATTTTTCTACATTTGTCCCTTCAAAATCATCAATCATAATCTGTTTTAAGTCAGCGATTAATGGTTCCTTTGGGTTAGCAGTGGTACATTGGTCTTCGTATGCTAATTCGGCCATGTTGTCGACTGCTTTATCAAATTCAGCTTTCTTAACGCCGTTAGCCTTCAAACTTAATTCAACACCCACTGAATGGGCTAAGTCGATGAATTTTTGGACTAATCCTTCAACTAATTCTTCATCAGTTGTGCCTTGAACTCCGACATAACGTGCTAGGTCAGCATAGTCCTTGTTGGCACGGAAGTATTCATACTTAGGCCATGCTTGTAACTTGCGTGGCTCTGTTGCATTGTAACGAACAACATGTGGATATGTGATGGCAATACATAGACCATGAGCTAAACCGAACTCGCCACCCAACTTGTGGGCTACCGAATGGTTAATTCCAAGAAATGCATTTCCAAACGCCATTCCAGCCAGTGTCGAGGCATTGTGCATTTCTTCGCGCGCATGGGCATCCCCATTATACGAAGCGGTTAGGTTGTCAAATACCAACTTAGCAGCTTGCAATGACCATGGGCGGGTGTAATCTGATGCCAGCGCTGAAACAAATGATTCCGTTGCGTGCGTCAATACATCCAACCCAGAGTATGCAATCGTCTTCTTTGGTACAGTTTCAATAAATTGTGAATCAACAATTGCAACGTCTGGTGTCAAAGCATAGTCTGCTAATGGATATTTAACATGCGTCTTGCTGTCAGTAATCACAGCAAATGGTGTTACTTCTGAACCAGTTCCTGATGTAGTTGGAATCGCTACGAATTTGGCCTTGTTAGGCGTACCAAATCGGTATGTTCTCTTACGGATATCCAAGAATTTTTGCTTAGCGCCGAAGAAACTGGCTTCTGGATGCTCGTAGAATAACCACATATTCTTAGCAGCATCAAGTGGTGAACCACCGCCTAAAGCAATAATTGTATCTGGTTCAAATTCACGAATTTGTTGTACCCCACGTTCAACCGTATCTGTGGAAGGATCTGGTTCAATATCTGAGAAAATTTCATATTGAACTTGATTGCCGTTAGGACGACGTTTCAATTCATTTACAACAATGTCTGCGTAACCATATTTAACCATGCTTGGTCCTGTAATCAACATCACCTTTTTAACATCTGGCATGTCTTCTAGGTAACGAACTGAAGTCTTTTCAAAGTAAACTCGAGGTAATTTTACCCACTGCATATTATTTCGCCGCTTTGCAATAGTTTTGACGTTCAATAAATCAAATGATGAAACGTTGTGCGAGATGGAGTTTTTGCCCCATGAACCTGTTCCTAACGTTAATGAAGGAATCATTTCATTGTACATGTTACCAATTCCACCTAATGCAGATGGTGTGTTAACAATGACCCGACTGGCCTTCATCTTCAAGCCGAATTTCAAGATTAAGTCATCATCTTCTGATTGAATTACTGCCGTGTGGCCCAAACCACCAAAGTGCAGTAAATCATCACAAGTTTGAAATGCCTCTGCTTGAGTCTTAGCCCGATACATCGACAGCACAGGGGCCAACTTTTCCCGTGATAACGGCTGTTGCGGGCCAACACCTGTGATTTCAGCAACTAATATCTTAGTGTCATCCGGCACTTTGATTCCTGCTAATTCGGCAATTTTAACGGCAGACATACCAGGAATTGGGCCTTTAACGCCGCCACGCTTTTCATCAAACATTGCATCAGATAGCGCTTTTTGATCTTTTTTAGCAACAAAGTAAGCCTTATGTGCCTTGAATTCAGCCTTAACTTCGTCATAAATGGCATCATCAACAACGGCACTATTTTCAGAAGCACACACCATTCCATTATCAAACGTCTTTGATAGCAAAATATCATTAACTGCTCGTTTGATGCGTGCAGTTTTTTCAATATAAACTGGGCCATTGCCAGGGCCAACGCCCAAAGCTGGTTTACCAGTTGAGTAAGCTGCCTTGACCATGCCCGGGCCACCAGTAGCCAGAACACTAGCAACGCCATCATTATTAATCAGTGCTGTAGTTGCTTCCAAACTTGGTTGCTCAATCCATTGAATAATATTTTCAGGGGCGCCTGCTTCAACAGCAGCATCCAACAAGATTTTTGCAGCTGCAGCACTAGAACTTTGCGCTTGTGGATGGAATGCAAAGATAATTGGATTACGTGTTTTAACAGCAATTAAAGATTTAAAGATAGTAGTAGAAGTCGGGTTAGTAACTGGTGTAATCCCAGCAATCACCCCCAATGGTTCGGCGACTGTGATCAATTGTCGTTCCTTATCATCTTTAATCACACCAACAGTTTTGTCATGTGCAATTGAGTGCCAAATATATTCAGAAGCATAAATATTTTTAACTGCTTTGTCCTCAATGACACCACGACCGGTTTCCTCATATGCTAGTTTGGCCAATAACATATGCTTGTCAAGAGCGGCCATTGCCATTTGGTGCACAATATGGTCAATTGTTTCTTGATCGAACTGGTCTAATTTATCCAAGGCCACATGGCCAGCTGCCACCAATTTTTCAATTGATTGATTCACATCAACTTTTTTTGTTTGGGGTTCTTTAATCATTCTCTTTGCCTCCGTGTCCGATTAATTGTTTGTTAACTAATTCACAATTATCATTATATTACACTTTTAAATTTTGTAAAGGCATTTAAACATAAAATTTTTTAGCAGCAAAATATACTGTTCCATAGGCTTGCAGTTCTTCACAAATCAGTTTACTGTTTGCTTGGTAGTATACTATAAAAGTTTGTGAAACTTTTAACTAATTGTAATCGCTTTCATTTTGTGATAAAAATTTTAAATACATTATCTATTTTTCTGTTTAATTAAACACAACTATTAAAGAAAGCGCTTTCTTTTTTAGTCGATAAAAAATCGCGCATCCAAAAATGGAATGCCCGATCAATTTCTTTATGCTTTTTACTGCTTAACTTTTTTAATACTCTGGGGTTTACCAGTCTTTTCCATCATGCGCAGCAATTCTTCTGCCTTTAATTTTGTGACCACACTCTCTACTGCAACTTCCATTAAATTCTCGTTGATGGATTTCGCCTTAGTATCACCGACTGGTTGTTTGCGCAGACGTGCCATCAGTAATTCAACAAAATGATCATATGCTTGCTTAGGGTACTTCCGCAGTGTCACTTGGTCCATCCCTGACCGGATCACATCAATGGGAAAAGTAGCTTTTAACAGGCTAATCACTAAAATATCAGCAATATGCATCACTTGATACTTTTTCTTGATTGGTGCCAAAATAGCCTTATGTTTGACGTAATTGTTAATCATCGCTGGCGTCACTAAATCGAGTCCCATTGAACCAATTAGATTGTTAACATAAGCGACCACCTGATCCATATATAAATCGAAGTTAGGTAGTTCGTCCCATTTTGGTAAATTAATTTTCGCAAGATTAGTTTCCCAGCGCTCGTATTCTGTCATTGCATCCATTTATTTCACCTCGTTCATTTGACTCAATGGTAACGCATTCACCTAGTTTTGTAAACTAGATAACCTTTGATTGCTACTTAGATAGTTTGGCAACATATTGTTCCAATGTTAGATGCTGTTGATGCATGTATTTGGCATTGGCTTTACCAACATAGCGAAAATGCCAGGATTCATAGTCAATATACGTTGAACTTTTGCCATTTTTGGGATAACGCAGTACCCAGCCGTACTTCCATGAATTTTTCTTCAACCATTTACCCTGGGCTGTTTTAGCAAATGCTTGTGTCACATCACTACCCGCCGCATTTTCGGCTGGCGTAACAAAATCCATCGCTAATCCCGTTTGGTGTTCACTTGAACCGGCGGGATTGATTGTTTTAAGCGCGTCTTTCTTAGCTGCTGCGGCCGACATTCCTTTGGCTTCCCGTTCCTGCACGTTACGTGTCATTACGCCTTCTTGGTGTTCATACGAACGGTAGCCCGAGCCAGCTACCAGTTTTGCTCCAGCCTTGGCTGCTGCTTTCATTTTGTTGTAACTTGCTACTACCCGTGAATCGAGTTGTTGACTATTATCAACCGTGGTTAGTGTTGGTACAAATTTTGCATTTACTTGATGTTTTATGTTAACAACTTTTAAATTCCAATCGCTTTTTTTTGCACTGCTTGGCACCTGTGCAGTTGTCTTGTTGGAACTAGTTTTATTAGTACTTGTGGTACCGCAGGCAGCTAGCAATAGCATCATTGTCCCAGCAGCCACTATGGCGGTTATTTTCTTCCAATTCAAAACTCATCCATCCCTTTTAAAATTAAACGTAGTCTCAGTTTAACATTGATTTTAGCAGACAAATCAAAAAATAGATGAATTTAGTCTTACTTAACAATATGGTACAAACACCAAACCATATCCGGATGATAGGTTTCTAAAATTTGGTAATCATTATCAGCAGCCAGCAAGTCCTCGCTGACAATACTGAAACGATAGTCATCATGCACAAATTTTGCATATGCCGTCGCTTTGCTCCCGGCATAATGAATTGGCAGTTCCAGCTTTTCTTTAGTAAGATACTTTTTTAACAGGTTAGCTGTGGCCGGATGAATAATAGCCTTATCTTGTTTAAAATTGGGATTGCTAATCAAACACATTGTCTTTAAGGGACAGTGATAGACAGTTTCCAAACTCAGTTGATCCCAATATTGATAACTCAATTCACGCCAACCAAAATCCTTTTGTTTGCTCTGATACGCTGTTGGTACCAAAAAATAATCATCCCGAAACTTAGATAAGTTAGTAATAATGTCATCAAAGCTATCGTGTAACACTAGTTGATTGGAATCATCACCCGGAATGTGTGCTGCCGCAGCAACACTATCCGTTGTACTTGGTCCTAATGTATGAACTCGTCGCATTTAAAAACCCCTCTTCAAAATGAATCCGTTTGTTATTTCATAAAATTCATTGAACTAAAAAATCCGCCACATCTAAGCTACTTGCTTAAATCTAGCGGAGTTAAATTCATTTTAAGCTCCAGTAGATTCCACATCTACCGGAAAAGGCTTCCTTAGACATGGGCGCAAGTTAACAGGCGTCCATGTCTAAGCGACCTGGACGCTATCTAAAGAAACTAAAATTAAATTGAGTATTGTGTTTTTGCATTCGATCAAACCTCTCTCATTTAATTATCATAATTAAACCAGGTTTGCCTCCGCTTGTCAAACTCGAAATTGCAGCCAATTAAGTGTAAACTGAATTAGAAATTGATGAGAAGGAGATCTTGAATTGGAAAAAGAAGCAAAAATAAAATTATTACAGTCGTTGATTCAAACTAATTCAGCTAATGGAAATGAGCAGCAAGTCGCTGAATTAATTGCAGCTACCTTTGCTAACTATGGCATTCACTCCACCTTAATTCCCTATGACGAGAAACGTACTAACATCATTGCTGAAATCGGCCCTAAAGATAGCGATTATGTATTGGCGCTGGCCGGCCATTTGGATACCGTTGCAATCGGCAATATTGATAACTGGCAACACGACCCATTTAGTGGCGAAATTATCGGTGATTCAATTTATGGTCGTGGTTCTGCTGACATGAAATCCGGATTAGCAGCCATGGTAATTGCCATGATCGAATTACAAGAAGCCCAGATCCCGCTCACTGGTCGCGTCCGCTTCATTGGTACAGTTGGCGAAGAATTAGGAGCCATGGGGTCACGCGACCTAACTAAACATGGTTACGTCCATGATGTGAGTGCCATGATTATTGGTGAACCAACAACTGGCGATATTATTTATGCTCACAGCGGTTCAATTGACTATACCGTAAATTCATACGGCAAGGGCGCTCATAGTTCAATGCCTGAACGTGGTAACAATGCGATCAGTAATCTGGTAGACTTTATCAATGCCGAAAAAAATGCGTTCGACGATGTACCAACCAGTCCCGTTTTAGGACCATTAGTACATAGTGTCACTGTCATTAACGGTGGTCATCAAGTTAACAGCATCCCCGAATTCGCTAGTTTAGAGGGCAACATTCGACCGGTTCCTGAATTTAATGCCAGTCAATCTGCCCAACGGTTACAAACGGTCATTGATCAACTGAATCAAAAACCACAAAATAATTTAGAACTCAAAATTGATTTCAGCTTTGAACCCGTTGTTAACGACCCTGATGGTGAATTTGTGTCGATTATCAAACAAGCACACCAGGTTGCATTTGGCACAGCTCCTAAGCTGGATATTATCCATGGCGCTACCGACGCGTCAGAATATATTAAAGATGAACATGACTTCCCAATGATTGTGCTTGGTGCTGGTAACTGGGGCGATGCTCATAGCGTTGATGAAACTGTTAAAATTGATAATTTTTTGAAAGTTAGTGAGACCTATCGACAAGTAGCGCTGACGACTTGTGCAAAAAAATAGGTACGACCGGATATTGTTAAATTGAGCGCCGCACATCTTTATTGCGTAAACGCGTTCGCAACCACAGAATTCTGCGTGTAGCATAAAAATAGCACTGACATGGTCTTTGACCATGCTGAGCACCGCACATCTTTATTGCGTAAACGCGTTCGCAACCACAGAATTCTGCGTGTAGCATAAAAATAGCACTGACATGGTCTTTGACCATGCCAGTGCTATTTTTTCGTTACACTCCGACTTCTAACCGTGGTTGCTCACGCTCTTGTTTGTCCATTTCCATAAATCACATACTTGGTTGAGGTCAATTCGTTTAAGCCCATTGGTCCTCTTGCGTGTAATTTTTGGGTGCTGATTCCAATTTCTGCTCCAAAGCCGAACTTGAAGCCGTCCGTGAACCTCGTTGATGCGTTTACGTAGACACATGCCGCATCAATTTGCTGGAGAAATTTTTGACTATTTTCATAATTATCAGTCACGATGGCTTCTGAATGTTTTGTGTTGTATTTGTTGATATGCTCAATGGCCTCGTCAGTTGAGTCAACCACCTTGATTGCCATAATATAATCGTTATATTCACGACCCCAGTCTTCTTCTGTAGCCGCTACAATTCCGGGCAAAATTTGTCGAGCGCGTTTATCACCACGTAATTCCACGTTGAATGCCGCTAACGCCTTTGCAATGGTTGGTAAATATTGCTTGGCAACTGCAGAATGAATTACTAGTTTTTCAGCCGCATTACATACTGATGGACGCTGTGTTTTGGCGTTTACAACAATGTCAGTCGCCATTTTTAACTGGGCAAACTCATCCACATAAATGTGACAGTTACCAGCACCCGTTTCAATCACTGGCACCTTAGCGTGTTGCACCACCGTTTGAATTAACCGTGCACTACCACGGGGAATCAGCACATCCAAATACTCGGTTAATTCCATTAATTTTTGGGCCGTCTCATGAGAAGTATCATGTAAAATCTGAATCGCATGTTCATCTAGGTGATTGTTGACTAAAACTGCTTGCAAGCATTCAACCAAATAGCGATTAGTCGAAATTGCTTCCTTGCCACCGCGTAAAACAACCGTGTTACCGCTCTTAAATGTCAATGCAAATGCATCAACAGTAACATTTGGTCGCGCCTCGTAAATAATACCGATAACACCCAATGGCACCCGCTGTTTGCCGATTAATAAGTCATCTTCAGTGCGCCACATTTTATCCACATCCCCGATCGGATCTGGCAATGAAGCCACCTGTTCTAGTCCCTGCGCCATTTGTTCAATTCGATCTGCATCCAACTTTAACCGATCGGCAAAATTAGCCGGAATATCCACTGCCTGTTTTAGATCAGTCTGATTAACCGCAATAATTTCGTCCTGATGACGACGTAACTGGTCCGCCATTTGCCGTAAAACATCATTTTTTTGATTTGTTTTTAATTGCGATAATTGCCGTTCTGCTTGCTGCGCCTGTTGCCCAATTTGTATTAAATCATCCATGATTTTTCAATCCTCTCGCGTGTGTTGCAGCAGTGAACAAAGTACCGACTGGTTTACCAGCCAAAATGTCAAAAATAATTTTCGGATCCGCACCGTTAGCTAGAACCATCTGGCTACCAGCGGCCATCACTCGTTTAGCCGCTTTTAATTTGGTCACCATACCACCTGTACCAAACCGAGTACCGCTGCCTCCTGCTTCAGTGAGCAGTTCATCAGTAACACTCGTAACCACTGATAATGGTGTTGCCTTCGCATTAGTTCGTGGATCAGCATCATACAAACAATCGATATCTGACAGGACAATTAATAAGTCTGCATTTAACGATGTCGCCACTAATGCCGACAACTCATCGTTATCCCCAAAGGTCGTCCGGTGATCCATTTCGTCGACTGCGACCGTGTCATTTTCATTCACAATTGGGATGGCATTCATTTCCATTAACTTGTTAAAAGTATTCAACACATTTTGCTTGCTCACCGGATAATCCATCACATCATGTGTCAGTAATACTTGGCCAATTTGCTGGCCATAACTGGCAAATCGTTGATTAAAAATCGAAATTAATTCATTTTGTCCAATGGCAGCAATTGCCTGTTGTGCGGCCATTTCGGTTGGTCGCTTATTCAAGTGTAACTGGTTGAGACCAACACCAATAGCGCCAGAAGACACTAATATTACTTGGCGCCCATGTTTACAGGCAGCACTCAAGACAAAGGCAAGTTCGTCCATCGTTTTCAAATTCAGCTGACCGTCTGGATAAATTAAACTGCTCGTGCCGATCTTAACGACGATCCGCTGTGGATCTTTGAGCTGTCGTTGCTGGTCCATTTCTTCACCCACATTCAAATTGTTTTCCCTATTCTAATCAATTTACCATTTTTTAACAACTATTAGTTATCCGAAATTCCAACCGATTGATTCAAATACCGGTCTGTCGTCGCTGCTATCATAACTAAATCGGCTACTCCAGCAACTCCGATCTGGTCACCACGAACTGGTTCGCCCTCGTTAGTGATGACGCTTGGAGTTTTATCGGCAACTATTTTTGTAGCTCGAATCAGTGTGTATGGCACCTCAAGTTCATCGAGCATTTTAGTAGCATATTGAAACGCGTTAATTTTATCTGCAAAGTTACTCCCAAGTTGTTGTTTTAACTTGGCAGTATCAACCTCATCATTAATGCCTGCAACTGCCAGCATGACGATTTTGTGCGGCGCTAATTGACGCCGATCAATTGCATCAACTAGCGCAAAAACGTCTTCATCAACCGCATCTTCATTTGGCAGCCACACTAAGACCGCTGCCGTAGATTGGCTAAACTGGGACTTAAATTCAACTTCATGATTTGTTTGTTGAAATTGGTGTCGGAGGAATTGTTTTAATTGTGTTTCCTGGGGCGCTACAACCAATATTTGCATCACATGCTTGCCTCTCGTTCAAAATTTTTATTAATTTAATCCGATCGTGCTACACTAAGAATAATTCAAGGAGGTCTTGATATGAAATATTCAAATGTAACAATTGGTCACTCACAGGTTAGTTCAACACCGCTAGGGCTAGGAACCAATGCCGTTGGTGGTCATAATTTATTTCCTAACTTAAATGAAACAACCGGCAAAAAAGTGGTAGCTACTGCACTGAACCATGGCATTACCATGTTGGATACTGCCTATGCCTATGGTAAGGGTCGCTCTGAAGAATTGATTGGTGAAGTCATCAAAGATTTTGACCGGCATCAAATTATCTTGGCGTCCAAAGCTGCTCATATTTTTAATGATGACGGGTCCCAAACCATGGAAAACGATCCGGCATTTTTGATCAAGGCAGTTGATGCAAGTTTAAAACGCCTTAACACTGATTATTTAGATGTTTTTTACATTCATTTTCCAGACGACCATACGCCTAAATACGAGGCTGTCGGCGCATTGCAAAAATTAAAGGAAGCTGGCAAGATTCGCGCGATTGGAATTTCTAACTTTTCATTTGACCAGGTGCAAGAAGCCAACCAAGATGGTTACGTCGACGTAGTAGAAGACCAGTATAGCCTGTTGCATCGTGATAATGAACAGCAGCTAATGCCATATTTGCATGAACATCAAATCTCATTTGTCCCATATTTCCCATTAGCTTCCGGCTTATTAACTGGCAAATACAAGACTGATTCTACCTTTGCTGCTGCCGATATTCGCAGTTCCAATCCGGATTTTCAAGGCATGCGTTTTCAAAATATCGTTCAAGATGTTACTGCATTAACTCCAATTGCAACCAACCATCATGCTACAATTGCACAAATTATTCTGGCATGGTACTTACAAAATCCGCTAATTAGCGTTGTTATTCCAGGTGCTAAGCAACCGCAGCAGGTTCTCGATAACGTGGTTACCATGGATATAAAGCTAACGGATTCCGAGTATCAAACTATTGATCATGCGTTCGATAATGTAAACTAACAGGTTTAACTAACTGGGACTAATTTCCCAGTTTTTTTATTCCCTTTGGTTGGCCTAAAAGATCATCAATTCATCATCTATTTCAGCGTCTTGAATCCGCACATCGGTAATAGTCGTTTTTTCTAGCAATGGCAGTAGTACCTGAATATTACCAGAGAAAATAAGTTTAGTTTCTGTCTGGGCCTCTTGAATAATGTGTGCTCCTAAACTCTCAGCCAATTCAATTGGAAAACCAGTACCCGTAATTGTTACCATGCAATCAACACTATCATGCGTCGGTAATTCACGCTGATTAGTAATCTTTCCGTTACGTATATAAACAATTTGATCGGCAAATCGTTGCAATTCGTCAAAGCGCTCGCTCGCAAACAAAACGGTTGCATTCATTTTTTGAACATAGTCATGCAGTAGTTGCCAGGTTGCTTTTCTTTGACTATCATCCATTAAGCTGGTTGCCTGTTCCAACAACAACAGTGGCAATTTTTGAATTGTCATCATAATAATCCCCAATTGTTGTTTTTGCCCCTGAGCTAAATCTGCGACTCTGGCGTTTAGCTTAATACCAAACTGGTTAACTATTTGCTTCGCTTGTTCAAGTGTCACTGCCTGGTCACTTTTTTTGATTGTCGTTGTTAGAAGTTGTAATACATCTCCGTGCTTAGCTAAGACAACCTCTTCATTTTGGTAACCAATTTGAGCTGCTAATTTTTTTCGCTGCTTATACGCATCAAGTCCATTGATGTGGATCGCGTCTTTCATGATTTTTTCTTGGCCTAAGAGCAACGCAAATAAAATATTAATCGAATTTGGTCCATTAGTGCATAAAGCATTAATCGTTCCTGCCTCAAAATTAATCGTCCAATCACTCAACGCCTCTTGCTTACGATCTTCTTTAGTTAATGACTTAATTTCGACAACTGCCAAATTTTCCCACTCCATTTCTGCTTAATACTTAGATAACTTTATTGTACCTGCTGCACGGAATTACACAAGGGGGTGAGGGAACGAAAATAAGCGTGAGAAAAGACAGATCCTCTTCGATGTCCATATTACTAATCGCTAAAGCGATAAGTAATTTTGGCTCTTCGATGTCCATATTACTAATTGCTAAAGCAATAAGTAATTTTTGGCTTGTGCTTAGCTACGTAAAGGGAACGATACCTAATTCGTATCGTTCCCTTTACTAGGCTATGCTCAGAATCTATGCGCCTTTTTTTATCACTCTTATTTTTATACAATCTCCAAATGAAGATCGTCTTGCTCTGCCCAGTGGAAAGCTCTCATAAGTCTGTAGCCTGCTACCGAAATGATAGCTGGCAGTAAAATGCCACAGAAGAGGTAAACCCAGAACGAGTGCATATTAGTCGAAGCCAAATTAATTGGTGCAATTAATGAGGTTAACCCTAAGCCACCAATTGTGTACGGTACACTGAATTGGAAAAATACCGTTCCAACTGCTGCACTGACCATTGCCGCCACAAACGTTGGCAAACATAGACGCGGATTCTTCAATAAATTTGGAAACTGAACCTTAGGTGTAATGAATCCTTGCGCAATATTAGCGCCAACGTTGTTTTCTTGAAATGACATTACCAAGAAACCAACAAATTGAGCTGTCGTTCCAATTAAAGTTGCACCTGAAGAAATTGGATCCAAAGCAATCGCAATTGCTAAGGCAGCTGAAGACGCAGGTGTCATCAAGAAGATGGCAAATGCCAAAGCGAGGAGCATCGAACCAATCAATGGACTAACAGTCATGGCACCTGAAACCCATTTACTGAGGGCATTAAGAGCAGGGGTTGTAACGGCTCCTGCACCAAGGCCAAACATTGTTCCAACAAATGTTGAAGCTAGTGGAACCAGCATCATATCAAGTGGTGTTTTACCGGTTAGATATTTACCGACCATTACAGCTAAAACTGCTGCTAAAACGGCACTAATTGGTTGACCACTAGCAAAAACCATACTTGAAGCTGCTTCATGAGCTTGCCACCCGGTTGCAGTTGCACCACTAACTGCTGATGTGGTGAAGTAAACAGCGTTAGCACCAACTGTAGCGGAAATCATGGCGCTAAACATAACCAATGTATTAACCTTTAATTGCGAAGCTACGGCTGCCCCAAATCCAGCTGGTAATAAAACTTGAGCAATTGCGCCAATTTGATAAAGTTGATTCCAGTGAACAATGTTTGCAACGGATTGGAATAATAATCCGACACCTAACATAACTAAAATAACATTTGAAACCGCTGCTGAAACATTGTAGACATAATCTTTAACGGACATTTTGCTGTCCGTTGCTTGTGTATTTTCCATATATGTATCCCCCTTGAAGTTGTTCTCGATAAAGCTATGTATTATTAAAATATGATGAGAACTTGATGACAATTTAATCATCTTTCCTAGTAGCTGTCAATCACTTTTTTGATGTTTTTTGATCAACTAAAAAAGGCAGAACCCAGTGAAAGCGTTCTAACCATTGATATAACTATTAATTATGTTTAATTCGATCAATAAAATAACCGTGATGTTCAATATCGTTTTTGAGATCCGCTAGTGTAAATTGATGATAAAATTTGCGATAATCTTCATCTGCCAGCGTAAATAAATCGGTTAAAGTCTCCTTGATATTTCCAGCAATCGCCGTGGCATCATCTTGCTCCAATTCGGCATTATTCCCAGTAATAAATCGTGCGTAGCTAATAGTAGGCGGAATCGTTAAATCATATAGCTCACCGATATTACATTGTTGCAATGTTTTAATCAGGCGGTAACCTCCATTTTTACCCACACTACCCTCTACGTAACCATTTTTATGTAAGAGCGACAAGATATTTCTGATCATCACGGAATTTAAATCTAACGATTGAGCTAGCTCGCGACTGGCAATTCGTCGATCTCTATGTTGATCCAAATACAATAAACTATGAACAGCTACCGAAAAATCAAGACGCATTGCGTTACTTCTCCTTGTCAATTTAATTTACTTCTTAACTAGTTATAACAATTAATAGCAGAAAATTCCAATCTATTTTTAGGCTAATTGTTACTAACCCGGTAACACTGGTGTCTCAAAACAATATTATAATGAAGGTAAATTCAATTTAAAAATTAGAATCGACTTATTTATAATTCGTAAAATTTAATCAGTCAAACCGTTGATATTATTTGCATTTATAGCCAATTTTAGGTACCATTATTGAAACTGCGGAAACTTTTTCGCATAATTTGGTTTATTGACCCAAGAAATGAGGAATAGTTGTTGGATAGCGGTCAGATAATAATTAATCTTGTAATTATTTTAATCACTTTCTTCTTTGCCGCATTCTTTGTGGCAGCAGAATTTGCGCTTGTACAAACACGCCTAACTGCATTACAAGAAGCACAAGAAGCACGAGAGAAACCATCGGTGAAGTTAAACCGAGCCATCAAGATGGTTACTAATCTAAATGAATACCTGTCAACCACTCAAGTTGGTGTCTCCGTCTGTGGGATCATTTTAGGTTGGGTCGGGGAATCTACTATTGAGACAATGTTATTAGATGCAATTGATGTGACCCACTTACCAATTAGCCAAGGCGGTCTTCACGCAATCGGAGCCATTTTGGGTGTTATTATTTTGACATATTTAGAAGTGGTTTTCACAGAAATTGTTCCTAAGAACGTGGCAATTGATATGCCACTAAAGGTCATGATGTTTGTCACAACCTCACTGCATGTCTTTCATATTACGTTCTACCCATTTGTTTGGTTACTGAACACTTCTGCTAGTGGTGTCGTGAAGATGATTGGTTTGAAGCCAGCTGATGAAACTGACGAAGTATTATCACAAGGTGAAATACTGAGTCTTTCTCGAAACGCAGTTGCCGGTGGAGAGCTAGAAAAAAACGATCTACTATATATGCAACGGGCCTTTGAGCTTAATGATAAAGTTGCTAAGGATATCATGATTGATCGGACCCAGTTAGTTGTCATCACCATCGATTATACAATCAAAGAAGCTATTAAGGTCTACTTACAAGAAAAATACAGTCGTTTACCGGTAGTGGCTGATAATGACAAGGATAAAATCCTTGGTTATGTTTACAATTACGATTTAATTCGCCAGTCACATACGGATCCTGATATTTCATTAAGCAAAATTGTTCGGCATATATCCACTACACCTGAAGCAACTCCGATTACTACAGTCTTGCAGCAGATGATTCATAAACGAACACCAATTGTGGTTGTAGTTGATGAATATGGTGGTACCAGTGGAATTATCACAGATAAAGATATTTATGAAGAACTATTTGGCACGGTGCGTGATGAAATCGATGACGTTTCGGATGAAATTATTTTCAAGCAAGACGATGGTTCCTACAAGGTTAGTGGTAAAACAACTACGTACGACTTTGAACGTTACTTTCAAGCTGAAATTAAAGAATTCGACCGATCTGAAGTGGTTACCATCACTGGTTATATCATTGATAACTATCCCAACATTCATGTTGGTGATATAATCACCATCCAAGAATTCAATTTTGAAGTGCTTGATTTTGAAAATTCTTACATCAACTGGTTTAAGGTTACTAAGAATACTGATATTAAACCAGTAGATGATAATTTTACAGCTGAAACAATGAAATAAACTTTAAAAGCAGCTGTAGCTAGCTGCTTTTTTGTTTTCAAATAAAAATTCATAAAAAAGGTGTATCGTTTTGTGACGATCCCGGTTAAAATGACTTAAGGTATTAAACTCGTCAATACGGAAGAAGAGAAAAATATGGATCCTATCAACATGCTATATATTTCAATTGAAGGAAACACCCGCTCGTTCATGGAACGCTTTATGGCGTATGCCAATCAACAGCATGCCATTGACAACACGCTCCCGGAGATTAAGGCGCGTGAAATTTCAGAACAAACTGATTTTACTGATGAAGCTGAACCATTTTTTGTTTCAGTGCCAACATACTTAGATGGTGGTAACGGGATCGATTCAGGGGTCAAGGAATTAATGACCAACGTTTTAGGTGAATACATCCATTATCACAACAACGCCCCCCAATGTATCGGTGTGATTGGCAGTGGTAATCGTAACTTCAATGAACAATACTGCCTCACCGCTAAACGGTATGCGCAACAATTCAACGCACCATTTATTGCTGACTTTGAGCTGCGTGGCACTTCACGCGATATTGAAGATATTTATAATATTGTGGTCAAGCAATCGCAACAACAGAAATAAACTTGAAGGAAATGATTTTGATGGACAATCAAACAATTCACACACTCATGAATCACCGAACGATTCGTGATTTTAGTGACCGTCAATTAGACCAAGCAACCGTTAACACATTATTGGCGGCAGCATCACAAACTGCTACCTCTATGTTCATGCAACAATTCAGTGTTATCAGTATCACCGAGTCAAGCCTAAAGCATACATTTGCTGAAATCACTGGCGACACACATGCTGAAAAAAATGGCCATTTATTTATTTTCATCGCGGATCAGTATCGTAATTATCAAATTGGTCAAGCTAGCGGTCAATCAACTAAACTACTTGGCGAAGCCGATCGACTACTTGCGGCCATTTATGATGCATCAATTGCTGCAGAATCATTGACAACTGCAGCTGAAAGTATTGGCCTTGGCGCTAGTTATCTAGGGAGCATCCTCAACGAACCCCAGCAGCTTGTTGACCTCTTGCATTTACCAACGTTAACATTCCCAGTTTTTGGCGTTGCGGTCGGCTATCCGGTAACCATCCCGGAACAAAAGCCACGTTTACCATTAACTGCTATTCATTTTACCAATCAATACCACCTGCCTGATAATTATTCGCAACTGTTAGATAATTATGATCATGAATTAACAGATTATTATAATCAGCGCAGTACCAATTCCAGGGTTGAAACGTTTCGACATAATATAATGCGCCAGTTGGCAAAATCTCCCAAACAGCGCCGGACGGTTCTTAAGGTGCTGCGCAAGCAAGGGTTTTTATTAGATGAACAATAAAAGAATGGTTAGTAACTTTTATACTAACTATTCTTTTTTACTGCTGTATTTTAATTCATCTAAAAATAGATTGTTTTTAAATATTTGAACAGTGCTCCACAACACAGTTCCCTGCAGTACAACGCAAATACCCACATCAATCCATGGTACAAGGATTAATGTGGGTATTTAACTTATGCTACGACTTCTTAACGCAATTATTTACACTTTTTTATTTTTTATCAACCGCATGGCCACCAAAGCCATTACGTAATGCAGCAACCACTTTACCAGTGAAGTTGTCATCAGCATCACGCATTGATTCATAACGCATCATCAATGACAAAGCAATAACTGGCGTTGGAACGGCCATGTCCAATGATTCTTGTAATGTCCATTGACCTTCACCTGATGAATGCATCCGGCCTAGTAAGTCGTCTAGTTTAGGATCCTTGGCAAATGCATCTTCTGCCAGTTCCATTAGCCAGCTACGAACAACTGAACCATGGTTCCATAATTTAGCAACAGCTTCGTTGTCATAGTTGTATTGGCTGTTTTCAAGCACATCAAAGCCTTCACCAATAGCTTCCATCATTCCGTATTCAATCCCATTATGAACCATCTTTAGGTAGTGACCTGAACCGGCTGCACCAGTGTACAAGAAACCATCTGGTTCTGAAACTAGTTCAAAGATTGGCTTTAATAATTGATCGAAGGCGGCGGCGTCGTCGCCACCAATCATGAAGTTACCACCATTTAAGGCACCACTTTGACCACCGGAAGTACCACAGTCAAAGAACTTCATGTCTGCGTTTGTAACTAATTCATTATGCTTCAATGAAGCCTTGTAAAATGAATTACCACCATCAACAATCAAATCATCTTTATCTAGGATTGTTGTTAATTGTTGAATGGTTGCATCGGTTGGCTTACCGGCTGGCAACATCATCCATGCAATCCGTGGTTGATCTAATTTAGAAACTAAATCTTCTAAGCTACTTGCTGGAACTGCCCCAGCCTCTTGTGCTGCTTTAACATTGTCAGTTGCCAAATCAAATCCGACAACCTCGATTCCGTTCCGCACCATATTCTTAGTTAGGTTAAGACCCATCTTACCAAGGCCAATCATTCCAACACGCATGTAAAAGATCCCTCTTTCTGTTATTTTCAAATTTATTTACGAAATTTATTATATGCAAAAAACTATCAAAAATCAACCATAATAAATGAAAACTATGCAAATTAATTTAAACTTGGTATACTAATGCTAGAAAAAAATAGGGGAGCATAACCGATGGCTTTACAATTAATTGAACGCATTTATTCTAAATACGATACATTAGGCGCTAGTAGCCGTAAAATTGCTGATTTTTTGCAAAATAATTTAGTCGCTTGTAATCACAAGTCAATTCAGTCATTGGCGGAACAAATTGATACCTCCGTTTCGACTATTTCTCGGTTCGCCAAGCGCTTAGGATATGCTAATTATCCAGAATTGCAACTAGCCATCACCCAGCAAATCAACGAACCTGAATCTCTTTCAGCTGATATCGACCGAAACGATCCCAACATTATGGTGGCTCAAAAGGTATTCAGCTCCAATAGTTCTTCACTCAATAAAACTTTAGATCTATTGAACGAAGAAACATTAACTACCGCTGTTTCCTTAATTGAACAGTGTCAGCGACTTAGCTTTTTTGGTCTCGGTGCGTCCGATGTTGTTGCCCTTGACGCCTACCATAAATTCCTCCGAACGCAAATCAACGCTGTTTTTAATACTGATTACCATATGGCATTGATGCAAGCTGCCAAAATGGACGAGCATGATTGTGCCATTGTTATTTCACATAGTGGCCGTAACCTGGACACTTTGAAAATGGCTCGTATTTTAAAAAATAACCATGTCCCGATCATTGTCATCACTAGTTTTTCTTCTTCTGATCTCGCTAAACTGGGTGATGTCACATTCTACTCGGTGTCAGATGACTCTAAATACCGCTCACAGGCTTTGTCGTCGCTTATTTCGCAAATGAGCATCATTGACTGTTTGTACATGTCCGTTATGCGTGACGAGGCTGCAAAGGCCAGTCCAAAGTTAGCTAAGATTAACAGCGTTATCAAACAAACCAGAGAATAATCGACTACCCGGGATCTGCTTTAGTTAGGACTGCTGCGCAAACTGTAAAATTGGGTATAAATTAGTAATTTATCGCTTCTTTTTTTGGCGGTTAAACTGCAAGAAGAGATTCCACCACGGTTCAAATCAAGGATCACCAATAATTTATTATAAATGAATATTTGTTACTTTTTTACTAATATGCTGTCATTGTTAAATGGCAGCATTTATTTGATACTCATAGTAATTACACAACTAGGGTGGTAATTTAATATGAGTCAACAAAGTAAATCATTAAAAATTTCATTACTCGCGATTTCTTTAATTTTGACATCACCAACAGCCATCACGGCATCAATCCCGGCAATGCAACATAGCTTTACCTCTATCTCAGAAACTAATATCGAATTTTTAGTCACCGCTCCATCATTTTTCATGGTACTGGGTATCTTAATTAGTCCAATTTTGGTTAAATATTTGCGTGAAAAAAACACAGTATTATTGGGCTTAATTATTGCTGGGATTAGTGGTACGTTACCGGTATTTACTGATAACTATTCAGCTGTTTTGGCGACTCGGATCCTCTTAGGTCTAGGACTTGGCATCTATAATTCATTGGCTGTATCTATGATTTCACTATTCTTTCAGCCACCAGAGTCAGTTCGATTAATCGGTTTTCAAAATTCATTTCAAAATTTTGGTTCGGCCATTATGACCCTGATCGCCGGCTATTTACTGTTATTCAACTGGCATTTGTCATTTGGCATTTATGCATTAGCGTTTGTACTAGCAATCATGTTTTATTCTTTTGTTCCGGACACCCAAAGAATGCCGCACCTGTATAAAACGCGCAGAAAAAATACATCTAACTTTAGTTTTTCGTTTGGTCTATTTAGTGCAGTCATTGGAATGTTCACCTGCATGATTTTTTATACCGGAATCACGCTTAAGTTCACACCGCTGATGGAACTGCGTAACTTGGCCACGCCAACGCAATCCAGCGTAACACTGACTGTCATGCTAATTGTGAGTGGCATCAGTGCGTTGGCCTTCGATCGGTTAAGCCTACTTTTTAAGCAAAATATATTACTCTTCGCCTTATTTTTATTGGGCAGTGGCTATTTCTTGATTACTTTTAGTAATAATTTTGTTTTTGCCTCGTTAGGACTAATTATAAGTGGTGTCTCATTTTCTATTTACGGGCCATACTTTTTTTCCAAAACGGCGGCACTAAAAAATTGCACCCCAGAAATAAGTGCAATTTTGCTACTAGTCGGTGCCAATGTTGGTAATTTTGTGACACCATTCATGTTCAAATTATTTGGTACCCTTGCCAATTATTCTTTAACCGCTGAATTGATTATCAGCTCGATTATTATAACCGTGATCTTCTTGAGTTACATCGGTATCTTAAAGTCAAAGCTGTTCCTTAAATCAGACTAAATTTAATTAGCTGCCACTATTTCTCTCATTTTATCGATTGCTTCATTGACCGTGCCACTTGGCAACTCGTCCATTAGGATCGGGACATTGGGTGCTAGATTAGTGACCGTCTTTATTGCCTCATGCAACGGAGCAAGTCCCATGCCTGGCACAACAATCTTAATTAAACCTTGCTCATCGAAAACATAATCCTTTAAATGAACAGCAACGATTTTATCACCAAATGCCGCAAACGCTTCTTTGATGATCTCAATTTCGTCAGTGTTCTTACCATGATAAACCAGACTAGCTGGATCGAGTAATACGTTCAGATTCGGGCTGGCAATGTTAGCCAGTACCCGCTTAGTAGTCGCAATCGAATAAATTGGATGATTAAGCCCCGGTTCAATCGCAAAATCAATGTCATTTTGTTCTGCTGCTGGCATAATTTGCCTAATTGATTCCAGCACTGCCTGGAACGGTTGCTCTGTAAAATTATCAGTTGTAAATTTAAAAGACGGATCGATGCTACCAGTCTCAGTTGCCACCACACTAGCACCAATCGCGCCAGCACGAGCCAGATACCCCTTTACTCGCTGCAATAACTGTTGCCGTAATACCTCATCAGGATGAATTAAATTAATATAGCAGCCCAACACCGCTACTTTAACATTATGAGTCGTAGCGGCTTTATTAATCTCTTTAGCTAGCGTTTCAGTTATTTGTTCACCATTATTAGTCAATGCTGGAAATGATTTCGCTGGTGCAAGTTGCACCTGCTGAACACTTAATCTTGCTAGTTCAGCAAATAAATCATCCGGTTTATTTAAAATATTAATATCATGTGCTCTGATCCCGATTGTTACGTTCATATGTTCTTGTGCCTCCGTGATGTTTGATTTTTTAAATTTATATAGCAAAGTTTTCTTTTGTTTTGCTCTTATTTAATGGATACCAGAACAATAGGATTAATGCCGCAACCCCACAGCAAACTGCTGGTAACAATGTTGCTAACATGTAGATTCGATTAACAACTGCTGCTGATGACTGATAACCAATAAAGGCTAACATGAAACCACCAATACCACCTGCTAGTGCTTGCCCACATTTACGGGCAAATGAATTCAATCCATATACCGTACCATCTTCACGTAGTCCGGTCAGCACTTGATGATAGTCGATAACATCCGTAATGAATGCCCAAACCATTAAGTTAAACAATCCGGCTCCTAACGTTGCAATGAATAACAGTGCCAAGAACAACCATTCATTGTGCGTGTGGATAATAAACATAAAGATATATAGTGCCGTGGCAACAAATAGTGCGGTAATAGATGCTTCTTTTTTACCAAATTTGTTAGTTAAATATGTGGCAAATGGTGCCAGTAAGATCACGGTTGCGTACGTAAACACCATGGCAACCGACATTGCGGCGGCGCTCTTGAAGTAGTCATTGAACAAATAAGTGGTCGTTGTACCGGCTAGAATTTGGTTAATAACTAATAGCACATCGGCGAAAACTAACGCAATTAAGGCACCATTTTTACCGATTCCTTTGAGGATAGTTGAAATCTTAATGTTTTCACTCTTCTCAACTTGAACTCGTTCGTAAGTCATGTGATACGTGAATAAGTATGAAATAAATGCTAATGCAACACAGACAATGGCAATGATGAAGAAGTGGCTACCTGAAACAATCTTTTTGCCGGCAGCTGTGTGGGCATACATAAAAATCGGAATGAAGAATCCTGTTAACCCACCACCAAGTGCAGAGCCCACACTTCTGAATGTTGATAGCGAAGTTCGATCGTCGGGATTCGAACTGATTGCTGATGCCATTGAGCCATAAGGAATGTTAATAGAAGATTGAAAGATCCCGTAGAAAATGTAGGTCAGGAAAATATAAACTAATTTAACCGGCATCGAAAATGCGTTGACTGCTGGAATAAACAATAGAATCGTGGCAAATAAGAATGGGTATTTCATTCGCTTAATCCAAGGTCGGAACCGGCCTTCAGATGTTAGTTTAGCTGTATCAGTTAATCGTCCTACTGTAATATCTGCAAACGCATCAATAAACCGAGCTAGCAGGAACAGTGTCCCAACAGCGGCACCAGAAATACCTAAAACGTTCGTATAATAAATCATCAAAAATGAATTAACTAGCCCTAATACAAAACAATTACCTAAATCACCAAACGCATAACCAATTTTATCTTTCCAACCAAATGGGCGATCACTACGAATAACTTTTTGTGTGTCTTGTCCCTGTTCTTCTGCCGTTTCGTTAGAGTTTGGAACTTCTGCTGTGACTTTCATAATATAAGCCTCCATAAGACCAATTTATTTCTGTTTTAACTCTTTCAGATATTCGATTAATGCCAACGCTGCCATCGACTGACCATATGGCATTGTTGAGATTTTAATTTGTTTATAAAATTCGGCATTCGCTCCCATTGGAGTTCCTGCGGATACTTTTGCTAAGGAACCGTCTTCACGGATATTATCAAATAATGCCGTCAGGCCCATTAAACCGGTTTGTAAGTATCGCTTGTCCAAATATCCCTCGGCGACCCCCTTTAAGATGCCGTATGTGAATCCGGCAGTTGCCGAACCTTCTAGGTATGAGGTTGGATCATCAATTACCGTATGCCATAATCCGGAATCATCTTGCAATTTGGCTAATGTATCGACTTGCTGTGTTAAGCTTTCGTCCAAGAACTTGTATGTTTCGTCGTCTTTAGATAAATGCAGTAAACTAAATAATTCTGGAATGGCGATCGTAATCCACGAGTTTCCTCTGCCCCAGAAAACAGAGCCAAAATTGTTTGATTCTTTGAACGTCCAGCCGTGATACCACAGACCTGTTTGTTTATCTTGTAAATACTTGATGTGAACCATAAACTGAAATTTAGCTTCTTTGATGTAGTCATCGCGTTTGAGTACTAACCCTAACTTAGCCAATGGAATCACACTCATCATCAGTGTGTCGTCCCACATTTCCTCTGGATTTAGATCACCAAACGTCACGTGTTGCAACCCACCACTATGGGTTCGAATGGCATCATTGAATAGCCATTCACCCCATTCTTGTAAAATTGGTAAGTAGCTTTCATTATTAGTAATTTCATACAGGTCTGCCAAAGTAGCCATTTGAACCATTGTGTTGATATTTTTTTCGGGTTGTTTTGGTAATTCTTCAGTAAACCAATCGATAATTTGCTGCAGAATTTTTGGTTCGTGGGTAATCTGATAGTATTGCATCATGCCATATAGTCCCACGCCAGATGTCCATTCCCAAAAATGAAAACTTTTATTATCGATAATGGAACCATCGGCCACTTTGATTGAAAATTCACCAGTCGGATCAGATAAATGAACTAAATTATCGATAAGTTTTTCAATTGTTGCCTGAACCTCAGTTGCACTACGAATTTGCGCCAAAATAATCTTCCTCTCCTACTAAAATTAAATAATTCACAAAATTGATTCTCAAGCTAAATCGCTTACAATTTAATTTAACAATGTTATACTTTTCACATCAATACATATTATTAAGTACTTTAGTACCAAAAATACAGGTGGTTAAATGACAAAATTAGATGATCTATTGTTTAAGTTAACGTCAATTGAGGAAAAACAACAAACTAGCGTTGAGTTTGTGCAGGATTTACCAGAAGAAACTCGTACAGCGGAAACTGGCTTTTTTGAGTTAGAAGATAAATACTTTTTTCACAACCACGATGTCTTCATCAGCAAGCATAATCGCTTCGCCAATTATCCGCAGCATTCGCATCAATTTTTGGAAATGAATTATATGTACTCAGGCAGTTGTACCCAAATTATTGATGGCAAGAATATTACCCTCAAAAAAGGTGATATCCTGCTAATGGATGTTGGCAGTCAGCATTCAATCAAGGCGCTTGGCACCAATGATATCTTGCTAAATATTTTATTTCAGAATCAATCTGTTAATCTGTCATGGCTAGAAAAAATGAAGGGATCTTCAAGCATTGCCTTTCAAGTCTTATCTCAATTAACCGAATCAAACGAACAAAATAATCGCCACGCTATTTTCCACACGACTTCAAAAAGCGATATTCAGCAAATGGTTTTAAAAATATTAAACGAATATTTCTTTCCGCGTGAATTTTCGAATGCATTAATCAGCAACCTTCTACCAATTTTGTTAATTGATCTAATTCGGGAATATAAAATGGAAATGTTACCGATTCCTTCACTAGAGAACAACGAAACCATGAAAAAGATTCTTAAAACAGTGGAAGTCAAGTACGCAACTACGTCTCTGACCAAAATTGCAGCAGAATATTCGTATAATAAAAATTACTTAAGCAACTTAATTAAGCAAAAAACCGGATTAACTTTCACCCAACTTCTTAACCGGCAAAAATTAATGAAGGCCCACCAATTGATTTTATCCACCAGCTTTTCGATCTCCAAAATTATTGATATGGTTGGCTTTTCCAACCATACTTATTTTTACCAACAGTATAAGGACCAGTACTACGAATTACCAAACGCAACCAGATTGTCCAACCCAACCTTTATCCCCAATTAGAGCTAATAAAAAGCGCATTCCGAACCATCTCGGAACACGCTTTTTTATTATTTCTTATCTATTTTTAAACTGTCTGCGTCAATTCACGCACAAGTGGCTTGCCGTTAGCCAAATTGGCCACATCAGAAACACACTTTTCACCCATGCCATGAAGACATTCGTAAGTGTAAGCAGAAGTATGTGGCGTGATTAGAAAATGTTGATCCTGCAAAAATGGGTGATCTGCACGAACTGGTTCAACTTCCATTGTATCAGCAGCGTAGCCAGACACTTTGCCGCTCTTAACGGCGGCCAGCATTGCCTGTTCGTCAATTAAAGCGCCGCGAGCATGGTTGACAAAGTAAACCCCATCTTTAGCTTTTTTAAGAGCGTCTGCATTAATCAAATGATAATCGCCATCGTTTAGGGATGCATTTAATGAGATGTAGTCACATTGGGCTAGTAATTCATCTAACTCCACCCGTTGCACCTTCGGATTTTCATCAAACCAGCCTGCAGCAGCATGTGGCTCTGGGTCGGTAATCATTACCTTGCCGCCAAAGAACTGGAACAATTCCGCAACCCGGCTACCAATATTACCACAGCCGATTACACCAAAAGTCTTAGAACTAAATTCATGGCCCATAAATTCAGCACGGTCTTCATACCGGTCCGCTTTGATGCGGTTAGATGACGGCGCAGCTTGGCGTACTACGGCCATCAAGTTAGTTAATGCATTTTCAGCCACCGAGTTACGTTCAACCAATGGCGGTACAATTGTAACTTTGGTCCCATGCTTCTTAGCAGCAGCTAAGTCAATGTTGTTATACCCAATTCCATGACGTGAAATCAACAATAGCTCATCTTTATTATCAAAAAAATCGGCTTTGAAAAATGGTGTCACACTTGAGACAATCACATTGTAACCATGTAATTTCTCGGCCAGTTCTGGACCGGCAATGTTAGGATCAACCATAAACCGATCCACTGTTCCAATTGCTTCCAACTGTTGCCAATGTTCCTTGAACACTTGACCAAAACTACTTGAATTAACTACCGCAATTTTATACTCTGTCATGTCTAACCTTCCTCTTCTTTAAATATTATTCGTTGACTGATTGTGCCTTAGCTGCCAAAGTCTCATGCAATACAGTTGCAATTGCATCAGTACCAGCTAACATTTGCTTGAAGTACGCTTCAACTTTGTCACCCAGACCAACCTGGTAAAGATCCATATTGAAAATTGTCTTGTTGCTCAAAATCCCCTTAACACCCGCATGAACATCCACTGATGCATCTCCGAGTTTGAAACCAGCAACTTGTGCATGCAGCTCATCAAACATTGGATCTGGACTCGGTTCAAAGGTTGTGCCCTTATCATTAATTCCCATCAAGTATCGCAACCAAGTGGCAATTACCAATGGAATAAAGTTCAATGACTGTGGGTCACGATTAGAATCATCAACATAGTGTTGGATGGTAACACCATAACGGACGCTCAATTTTTGTGAGGTATCGGTAGCAATCCGTTGTGGTGTATCAGGGATATATGGGTTAGGCAAACGTTTTGTCAATAACTCATTAATAAATTGTTGTGGGTTGATTACTTTGGGATCCTTCACAACTGGCAGTCCCTCAACATAACCGATTTGCGTAATTAGTCCAACCAAATCTTTATTCTGCATTTCTGCTGCAATTGAATCATACCCCAAAATACTACCATAGATTGCTAAAGCAGTATGGAGTGGATTCAAGCAAGTGGTTACTTTCATTTCATCAGCGTCATTAACGGTATCGCGGTCGGTCATAATGACTCCAGCCTTTTCAAACGCCGGACGACCATTAGGAAAGTTATCTTCAACCACGAGATAATGTGCTTCTTCAGTGTTAGTGAAGGCAGCAATGTTTGTATGTTTTTTTGAATGAAGAATAGTTGAATCTTCAAAACCATCATTCTTTAAGTCGGTAGCAATTTTTTCAGACGGATTAGGTGTGATCCGGTCAATCATTGACAGTGGAAAAGCAACTTTATTGCTGTCAGATAGATAATCAACAAATGCCTGGTTAACGAAACCATTTTCCAACCACTTTTTAGCAATGGTCAAGACGCTATTTTTAAGTCGATCACCATTTTGTGAGAAATTATCAGTGCTCATTAATGTCAATGGTGTGGCGCCGTTTTCAAAACGAGTAAGTAATAAACTTACTAATAACGACATATTATTTTGTGGTTTAGCAGGTCCATTGTTCAAGTCTGCTTCGACTGGTGGGAAAAATTCACCGGCCCCATTTTGTAGATGATAACCTTTTTCAGTAATCGAGAAGGAAACCACTTGTAAACTTGCTTGTTTAAAAATGGCTTTCAGCTGATCAAAGCTGGTTGTGTCATTAGCGACAGGTCCTGCAAAAATAGCATCTGCCACTGAAGCGAACAGTTCGCGGTCTTGCGAACCATCAGCTTTTGTCACAACTCGAACAATTCGTTTATTGTACTTGCCATAAATGTCATTCACAACAGCATCATCATAGGTATCAACGACAATCACACCAGTGTTGCTCTCGCCATTTTCTAATAGCCGTTCAGCAATTGATGCATGAAATGCTCGAAACAAGTTACCACCACCAAAGTGAACCCAGTGTGGACTGGCCAATGTTCCCTTTGTCATTGCCGCTCGATCAAAAGTTGGAACCTTAATGTTGCTTTTTGCAAATGCGTCTTTATTTTGTACATAATCGTCTGTAATCTTAACCATGTTTGAAACTCCTTCCACCTATTTTGAAAGTTTACTAGTGATTAACTGATATACTAGTATGCCTGAATACGTTTTCAGTTTATCACATTTTCACAAACTGTCAACGTTATTTTAACCACCAAAGTTATTAATGTAATGGTTCAATTAATGTTTATTAGAAATAATAACTGCTAATTTCACAAATTTAATTAGCCGGATTATTGATGAAATAATCGGGAAACTTAGCGAGTAGACTGGGCATTTCTTGAAGCATCAACCGCAGATGTGCTTCACTGGCGAAGCGCACGCCCTCAACATTTTTCTCCCTAACAGCATCAAAAATGTTTTGGTGCTGTTCTAGTAGCGTATCCCAATTTAAATTAGCAACCTCCAAACGTAACCAACGATATCGATTGAGGTGCATATTGATCGTCTGAAGCCAGTCCCAAATCATCTGGCGCTTTGCCCCAGCGTAAAATAGCTGATGAAATTCCTCATCCAAATCAAAGAACAAATTGTTATCACTATTTTTAGCCGCCTCGGCCTGTTGTTTCAGGTTATCGCTCACTCGTTCAATAAGACTATCATCAGCTTTAATAGAAAACTCCAGCAGGATGTCTGGGTCGATTTCGCGCCGCAGAAACTGCGCATTTTCAGCAGATTGAAGGTCAATTCTCGTCACATAGGTACCGCTTTGTGGAACCACTTCAACCAGCGAATAACGTTCTAGCCTAATTATTGCCTCACGCACCGGCGTTCTACCAATCCCCAAATTTTGCGACACAATTTTTTCAGATATCTTTTGACCCGGAAAATAAACTCCGTGTAATATCTGATATTTCAACTGGTTATACGCGTCTGCACGCATATTAAAATTGGTATTTTCAGTATCCATTTAATCACTCACTTTTGTTTTTGTTTACTATTATACTAGTCTTTAAAACTTGTGCTGATTTTCTTTAGATAAAATTAAAATTAAGCATTCTAGACAAAACTGATATACTTGTTGTTGACAAAGTAGTAAAATAGTTGTTAAATGAAAGCGTTAACACCTACAACTAAAATTTAGCTGCACTAATTTACATTTTTATTTAACACCATAGGAGGTAATCTAAAATGGATTACGTAGTGGGAATTGATATTGGAACAACAAGTACTAAGGCAGTTCTATATACATTGCAAGGAGACATTAAAGGATACTCAAATCAACTGTATCCACTATATCAAGATACACCTGATATGGCAGAAGAAGATCCAGATGAAATTTTCAATGCTACCGTAACGGCCTTAACTGAAGTAGTAAAAAATGCCGATGGCCGTGTTCGTGCAGTCTCATTTTCAACCCAGCAACACAGTTTAGTGGGATTAGATGCTGATCACAAACCCCTAACCCGAGTGATTACATGGGCTGATAATCGTTCTGAAAAGCAAGCAACCGAACTGGGCAAAAACGGCCAGGGATTAAAAATTTATAACAAGACCGGTTTACCGATTCACCCAATGGGTCCGGTTTATAAGTTGCTGTGGTTAAAAAAAGACGAATCACAACTCTTTAATCAAACTAAATATTGGGTTGGTATTAAAGAATACGTTTTGTGGCGTTTCTTCCATCAGTTAAAAGAAGAAACCTCAATGGCCGCCACAACCGGTTTAATGAATATCTTTAAAATGGACTGGGACGAAGATATCCTTAAATTTGTTGGCATTACACGCGACCAATTACCAGAACTAGTTGAACCAACCAGTCAATTAACCGGATTAGAACCAAAATTAGCAGATCAAATTGGTATCCCAGCGGACACTCCGTTTGTCATGGGCGCAACTGACGGTGCTCTTGCAGAAATTGGTCTGGGCGCAATCGGAAAAGGTGAAGTTGCTGTTACCATCGGTACTTCTGGAGCTGTCAGAACATTTATTGACAAACCACAACTCGATCCAAAGGGCCGAACATATTGCTACCCAGTTATGGATGGTAAATGGATCGTCGGTGGACCAGTTAATAATGGTGGTATTGTCTTTCGTTGGGTACGTGATAATTTATTTGCTCCCGAAAAAGAAACAGCCAAATTGCTCGATATGGATCCTTATGATCTATTAACTGACATTGCTAAAAAAATTCCAGCTGGCTCAGATGGCTTAATTTTCCACCCATTCTTAGGTGGCGAACGAGCACCAATTTGGAATGGTAATGCCCGCGGTTCATTCTTTGGTTTAACTCGTACCCATACGCGTGCTCACATGGTGCGTGCAGCCCTTGAAGGGGTTGTCTTTAACCTTTACACCGTTCAACTAGCACTCCAAGAGGCAGTTGGTGAGCCCACTTTGATTACCGCCACAGGTGGCTTTGCTCGATCAGCACTTTGGCGTCAAATGCTGGCCGATATCTTTGAACATCCAGTTACTATTCCAGAAGCATTTGAAAGTGGCTGTTTAGGGGCCATGACATTAGCTTTGATTAGTATTGGTGAAGCGGACGATATGTCAGTGGTGAAGAAGTTTATCGGTAAGCAAAATACTTACCAACCAGATCCGACTAACTTCAAGAATTATCGCGATTTACTTCCAATTTACCTAAGTGTGGGTCGCAAATTGGAAGGTGAGTATGATGACATCGCAGAATACCAGCGACAGCACCCACATCCAAGTGAAGAATAAAAAGTAGTTAAAATACACATAGATTTCGAGCATTAACCTATCAAAAAGAGTGATAAAAAATATAAAGAGGCTGAAGCAAAAACGTA
>NZ_AWTT01000022.1 GCF_000876205.1 Paucilactobacillus wasatchensis
TCCAATAATTCTACTATATATTTTGAGTAACAAATAGCCTCTGCCAATAGTTCCTTATTGGCAGAGACTTTATATTCTAAAATATAGATCTTATTAAATTTAAATATATTCACGTGATGTTAAACTAGCCCAAAATGACGGAGGCCCTTCACAATACCACCATTCATATTGCTATCAGTTACAAACTCAGCCTTCTTTTTAGCCGCCGGATTACCGTTAGCCATGCAAATCGGATGATCCACTAAATCGAACATTTCCAAATCATTCAGTTGATCCCCAAACGCATAGGTGGGTACATCCCCAAAGTTAGCATAATCCAATAGTTCTTGAATGCCTGATTTTTTGGAAACACCATCGAGCATCGTATCTAGCCCACGCGGATTATTACGAACCAGTGATAATACGCCCTTAAACCGTTCCTGGTACAACTTTTCTTTATCGAAATTAAACACGAACATAAAATTAACGTGATGGAATTTGTACCAATCCGGTTCCACCCGAGCGTTTAATCCTAATAGTTTAAAGTTTTCATCTGTGACGGGAGTTTCTTGGCTCAATGCAAATTCATGATGATTAAACCAAGCAACTGGATCACCCTGTGCATTTGCAAACGAATTAAATTCTTCTATTAATTCAGGGGACAGATACTCTGCATGCAACTTCTTTCCCTCAAACTGAACATAACTACCATTGGCACTCACAATTGAGTCCATGCCAGTTTCATCTAACACATATCGTACTTCAAAAATATTTCGACCTGTCGACACAACCGGCAAAATATTGTTTTGTTCTAACTCGTGAATTGCTTGGATGTTTTCTTCGGATAAACTTTTATCATCCATTAATAGTGTCCCATCTAGATCAAAAAATACGATCGCTTTATACATAGCGTTAGTCATCCCCTATTTATATCTAATAATCTCATTATACAGTGTCTTATACTGGCTTTCAAAGAAAGCTACCACGCCAAAAAATGATAAGCAATTGTAATATCTTCTGGTAACCCTGTGCTACCTCAAGTTACAGCACAAAGCCGACTTTTAGTACGATACTATTTCCAATTTAAATGTAGTATTATTAAACATGAAATTTAAAAATAACCGTAAAGAGGGGCCACTATGGTGATAATCACAGCAGGAATGATCGGGGTTGGCAAAACAACACTTACCGGACTCATTGCCAAACATTTAGGAACCAAAGCATTTTATGAACCAGTTGGGGAAAATCCGGTTTTACCATTATATTATAAGGATCCAAAGCAGTATGGCTTTTTACTGCAAATCTATTTTCTAAATAAGCGTTTTGCAATGATCAAAAAAGCGTTGGATGATGATAACAACGTTTTAGACCGCTCAATTTATGAAGATGCCCTATTTACAAAGGAAAACAATGCAGAAGGTAATATTACTGATACCGAGTTGGGTGTCTATCTGAATCTACTTGATAATATGATGATGGATTTGCAGCAGCTACCTAAAAAGGCACCAGATTTGTTAGTTTATGCGGAAACTGATTTTGATACCATTTTATACCGCATTAAAAAACGTGGCCGTGACTACGAGCAGTTTGATAACAATCCTGAATTGGAAAGCTACTATTATAAAATGTGGTCAGCTTACAAGGATTGGTTTGAAGAATATGATGCTAGCCCTAAAATGAAGATTGACTTACAAACATACGATCTTGACCAGCCAGGCAACATTGATCTTGTGTTAAAACAAATTGACGGTTACTTAAATGATATCCGCCAACCACAAAATTAATTTTTCCATATTAAGAACTGACTATCTGTCAGTTCTTTTTATATCCTCTTTTTTAACCACCAACCACTGACTCCCAACCCTAACCAACCTAAAAATGACCAGTTATCCAGGGCACTTGCTTTGACTGCATGATTTTGTTTAATTTGTTTCAGCTTATGTTTTGTCGGCACATGTTGTTGCTCAGCTTTTTGACTCGTAGTATGGCCAGTTGGTTGTTTGCCCGGTACCTGATCATATTTGGTTAAATCATAGGTTTCAATAATCTGGTTTAACTTGGCCCCGTATGCCGTATCGGTGGCATATGTTCCGGTCAAAGCCGCAGTTGCATCTTTATAACTGGCTGTATTTGAACGCCAGGCTCGCGCAAAAACTGGCCGCAGCATGATATTAGCATAGTCATTTAATGAAGCAGCATACGACGGATAATGACGAAATTGGCCCGTAATCTGATACAACTTCCCATGCCCATTATCCTCATTAGTTTTCATTAACACACCCTCGCCTGCGAACACTCCTTTGATCCCAAATAAATTGTAATTTGGGGCGCTGCTTAGTTCACTCGCACCCCATGAACTTTCTAGTACCGCCTGAGCAATCATTACTGACGCGTATAAATTGTGCTCAAATGCAATTACTTGTGCCGTTTGGCCAAACTGCTCGATAAATCTTTGATGACCGATAGTCGCAACACCCCGTGGTAAAGGGTGCATGAGGTTTGGTGCCACATCACAATTTTGGCTGTCGGGCAAAAAACGCTGTTTGGCTTGTGGCAATTCTGCCTTCGCTGGTATTTTCTCCGCGTCTAGCTGTTTTTGATCTTCTTCATCCATCTTTTTGTGGTTAGTTATTTCATGATTTACCTTTTCTGCATCATCTTTTGCAGCTTGGTAACCCACTTTAAGGCCCAGCGTATAAAATTGATTTTCTTGTTTTTTTGCCAAAATTGTCTGTGGGTCTAAATGCTGCTCAAATATTTTTTGACCTGCTTCACGCCCGCAATCAAATTCGGTCTTTAACACTTGTAATCGTTGGTCATACGTTGCTTGATATTGAGCTGACTTTTGACTTAGCTGTTCCTTTGATAGCCATGTTTGCTTTAGAAAATTTGTTTCAACATCCTTGAGTGCTAACTCCACTTCACTTGATTCGTCTGGTACTGCTGCAGCCAAGATCGGTGTTGTTAGCCAATTTAATCCGAGGGCAGTTACTAAAATAATGATCATGAATTTTGACAATATTTTGTTGTCGGTTATTTTTAGCATTGGTTGATCCCCTTTGTATGTATTAATTGATATTGTCTATCTAATTTATACGTACGAGGGAAAATGATGGATTGCATTAAAAAAGCCGGGATAAAAATTTATCCCGACCCTCACAATATTTTCTTTAACTCGGCCACTCGTCGATATGCTACCTGGCAATATTTATTATCGACAAATTTCACTAATCTCGTTTGCAAATCAACTGATTTGATGCGATTTGGATTCAATAATAGCCCTTTGTGACCGCGAAATAAGAACGGATGTCGATTTTGAATTTCATTTAATTCTCCACGAATTTCAACTTCACGATCCGTCGCCTGAAGCTGGAGTTTATGTGGCACGCCACTTGTTTTAAAATAATCGATGGTCTGAATTCCTAATTGGTAAATCCGATTATTAGGTCGGTATGTAAAAACACTACCCGTCACTTCAAATCCTGATTTAGTTCTTTCGTGTGCAATTCTTAAATCATGAGCAAATCGCTGTTGCTCCAGTTCATGTTCAGTATGTTTAATAATATAATCTAGTGGCTCAATGTGCTGTTGAATCGTTGCAAGTGATAACCCGTCGTGTAACGCTAAAAACACAATTAATGCGCTCGGATCATTTGCCCTAATTTGCTGTGCCAATTCAATGCCGCCGCGCTTGTTATCGCCTAACTGAACGTCCACAAAATAGACACTCGTTTCCAGCGGATGATTTTTGATGTACAATAACAATTCTGCCGAACTTCCCGTTGCAAAACAATACGTCAGCGCTGATAAATTACCAGTCTCTAACTCAGTTTGAATTAGCTTTTCGTAATACTGCCGTTCAACTGCCTGATCATCACATAAATAAACATTACGCATTATCTACGCCCCCAAATCACACATTTGATTTTCTCGCTTCACTCTAATAACTTAAACAGTTTCCCCGCGTAGTAACTTATTTAAGTAAGCATTAAATTAAAGCGTTTCACTTGTTAATTGGTGTCAAAGAAGCTATCATATCCTACGCTATATAATTAATTTTAGTTATACCTTTGCTTCTTTTTAATTCGTTAACACTAGCTAAATCGTAATAACTATTCTTCAATTATATAATAATATTATTTATTTTAATATAGTACAACTTAATTATAGCATTAGAAAAAAATATCACACTATTTTTCTTCATATACGTAGTCAATTTAGTCACAAACGTTTATAATAAGTGCAAGTTTGTATTTTCAATTCAATAAGGTAGGGGAAGCAAATGTTTTTAAATTCAACAATTAAGCAGCAAAGGAAGATAAAGGGCCTTAACCAATCTGAACTTGCTGCCGGTATCTGTACGCAAGCAACAATGAGTAACATTGAAAATAAGGGGACCGTCCCCTCACTGGGAACCTTGATTAAACTTTGCCAGCGGTTGGACCTTACTCTTAATGATGTAGTTTCAGAATTTCAACCTGTTGAGGACAATCTAGATGAGATTACAAATGCTGAGCGTCTAGTGGCCTTGGATCAAATTAATGCAGCAGATAAAAAATTGCAACAAATTGGTGCCAAGCTTGATGAAAATGATGAAGCTCTAAACAAACGGTTTCAATTTCTATCTGGTTACCTCTGTCTGCTAAATGATGACTTAGATGGTGCAGTGTTCCATTTTAATTTTGTCTCAGATGATGCACTGCAAGCTGATTCTTCATATGTCATTGCAGCACAAATTTGTCTCGGCCAAATCTATTTCCAACGAGATCAATTGAACCGTGCTGAGTTTTACTTCAGAGATACCAATTCATTAATGGCTAACTTTGAAGTCAACAATGAACTGTCACTGTTTTGGCTCAAGATTTGCGTTCGATATGCGTATCAGTATCTAGCGAAAACAAAGCAAACGACTGCGGCTAAAACGTTAATTAAGCAGTTGGTGGACAATCAAGATTATAAGATTAGTTCTCGCTTTGTCACGGAGTTTCAGGAGTATTAGTTTTTAACTATAAGATGGCTGGGAAGAAATTCCTCTTTTGGCCATCTTTTTTTATCCCATCTATACTGTCGAAATGTGCTCACAAGCAAAGAAAACTGCGTCTGACAATAAAATAAGCAATGCAATTCACAGTTCGAATCGCATTGCTTATTTTTTATTAGTTTTCGGTTTCTTAATACGGTTGTTTGCATCCTATATTTCCGGATACGTCGTCTTTTGTAAATCTACCGCTTGATTATTTTGGTCTGTCTTGACCACAATGACATCACACGGCGCTTCACGAACAATATATGCCGCCGTGGACCCCACAATCATCCGACCGATGAAATTGAGTCCGGTCGCACCGATCACAATTAAATCAACATCATTGTCATTTGGGAACCTGTCACCTAGTTCTACTTTAGCATTGCCAATCTTGACCTCAGTATCAACCTCAGTCACACCAGCTGCCATAGCTTGATCCCTATAATGTGACAGCTCTTTTTCCATTTCTTTTACAGAACTGTCATACACAGAGTGCTCAATGAACCTATAGCCTAATGCACTCGTATTGGGGAATCGCTCCCCGTTAATCACGCTGAGCAATGAAAGTTTGGCATTATTGCGTAATGCTGCCCCGATCGCCTTAGACAATGCCATCTCAGATTGCTTTGACCCATCAATTCCAACAAGAACATGCTGATAATTAGCCATCACAGCCACCTCCGCCAAACTCGTCATTACAGTCTTAATCAACTGCTTGTTACCTTCAGTTTAGCAAAAAATTGTTTTAAATGACAGCAAAACGGCGTTAATCAGTTACCAGGTTAAAGATTGATTCCATGTATATTGACATGGCCATGATTAAATCATCGACGGGTTGAAATTCATTTGCTTGATGCATTGTATCTTCAGTGTGCGCAAACAAGGCACCAAAAGCGACTCCCCGCTTCATCATGCGACCATATGTGCCACCACCCACTACTTCCGGTAGTGCGTCCACGTCACCGGTCTGATGGCGATATGCGTCCATTAGTGTAACTACCAGTGGATCACTAGCATCTACATAGTGTGGCACCATGAATGCGCCCTGTATAACTTTGACGTTTTTGGGCGTCGTCACCATAGCTAACTTTGCCTGAATCTCATCAGGTGTAATCCCCTTCGGATAGCGGAAATTCATATCAATTTGCCCACCATCTTGCTCGTCAAAGTTCATTAACCCAACATTCATCGTTAAATCGCCCATGACGTCATCTTTGAACGCCAAATCGAAGTTGTGCAACCGTGAATCTTGGTGCATATACTGACCGATTAAGGTAATAAAGTTACCCGCAGCGCCCTTGATATCATATGTTTGTAAGAAACTAGCTAAATAAGTCCCTGCGTTTTCACCATTTCGTGGTTCCATTCCGTGCGCTGCTTTACCAACAATAATCAACTTAACACCATCTGATTCGGCCACCGCCTCGCCTGTCACCGGCTGCTTTGCAACAAATTCGGTAAATGCATTTACCAATGAAGCATTGTCATCAGATGTTACCTGTGCCTCAGCCTCACGTGGCACCATGTTGGGGCGCAGACCAGAATGGAATGATTTTAACTGAACTGAACCATCATTACCACCTTCAAAATCTAGTTTTAAGGATACATTGCCCTTTTCTCCGTTAATCAATGGAAATTCAGCGTCTGGTGAAAAACCAAACGTTGGTTCAGGTTCGACTTCAAAGTAGCGCTTCATCCCTGTCCAATCACTTTCTTCATCAGTGCCAACGATAAATCGAACCTTTTTATTAAATTTAACGTCCATATCCTTCAATGTTTTCAACGCGTAGTAAGCGGCCATTCCTGGTCCCTTGTCATCAGAGGCGCCACGGCCATATAAATTACCGTTTTTAATCACTGGGTCAAATGGATCGGTATCCCAGCTGTTTCCAGCGGGCATGACATCCAAGCGCGCTAAAATGGCGAGCGTTTCTTCACCCTCACCCCATTCAGCATAGCCGACCACATTATCGATATTTCTGGTCCTAAAACCGTCTTGTTGTGCCATTTCCAAAAAAATGGTCAATGCCTGTGCTGGCTTTGGTCCTAATGGAAATTCATCGGTTGCTTGTGTGTCATCGCGCACACTTTGGATCTTCATTAATGAAATCAGATCATTTAGGTAGTCTTCTTGTTGTTGTTTTGCTTTCGTTTTCCAATCAATCATGCGTCAAAATCCTCCATTGCGTTCTAAATTGAATGTGTTTATCATACCATAATTACATTATTAGGAAAAAGCTGTTTAGCAATGCTATAATTTAGCTGAACTTGAAAAGGATGTTGATAATTTGAAACAATTAGATGAAACAATACTAACTAACGTAATTAAACGGCGCCCCGAAGATAGTTTTAAAGGCAACTTTGGCAAAGTAGTTTTAATCGGTGGCAATGCCAACTTTGGTGGTGCCATTATCATGGCGGCCACGGCCACGGTGTACGCCGGCGCCGGATTGGTCACCACTGCAACTGACACCGCTAATTCAACCAGCTTGCACGCCCAATTACCTGAAACGATGTTCGTCAATTATTATGACAAAGTTCAGTTAAGCCATTTGGTCAGCGAGGCAACCGTTGTCGTGGTAGGGCCTGGTCTGGGTGACGATTTTCATAGTCAAGAAGTGTTGGCGAAGGTTTTCGCCAATACGAACTCTGACCAGACAGTCGTTATCGATGGTTCCGCCATCACGATGATGGCCCATAATAAGATTGAGCAACCGGCCGGTAATATCATTTTCACTCCTCATCAAATGGAATGGCAACGGCTATCTGGCATTGCCATTGCAGAACAATCACCAGCTGCCAATCAAAAAGTGCAACAGCAGCTAGGGGCTACGGTGGTCTTGAAAAAACACCATACTGAAATTTACACCGGTTCCGATACCTATCAATTAACAATCGGAACGCCAGCGCAAGCGACTGGTGGTATGGGCGATACATTAGCTGGCATTATCGGCGGGTTTACGGCTCAGTTTGCTGATCCAACCCAAGCCACACTAGCCGCTGTGTACGCTCATAGTGCCATTGCAGAACAATTGGCACAAACACAATATGTAGTTTTACCGCACCAAATTAGTCGAGCATTGCCGATATTTATGAAAAAATACGAAAATTAAAAAAATGACTTGCAGAATTTCTGTAAGCCATTTTTTGATCCTTTGTTACGATCTTAGTAACTTTGCAACCTCATCTTTTGATAGCTGTCGGTACTCACCTAATTTCAAATCAGCCACCGTTAAGCCAGCAAAACTAATTCGATTCAATTGATTCACTCGTTGCCCAAGTGCGCCAATCATCCGCTTAATTTGATGATATTTACCTTCATGGATCGCAATTTCAAGTACTGTTTCATTCAAATCACTGGCAATAATTTTCGCACTATCGGCAATGACATGTTCCCCGTTTTTTAACTTGAGTCCCTGCGTCAATGGTGCTATCTCACTATCGGTTAATTGACCTGTTACTTTGACCTCATACACTTTAGTTACGTGTTTTTTGGGACTCACCAACTGATGAGCTAATGCACCGTTATTCGTAATTAACAATGCCCCAGTTGTATCCTTGTCCAACCGACCGACCGGAAATAAATCATCCCGAAAATCATCTTGTGTAAATAAATCCATCACAGTTTTTTGGCTCGCATCTGTAGTCGCCGTAATTACATCAATTGGTTTATTCATTAAATAAACAAAATCCATTTGCATTCCAACCGGCTGGTCATCAACAATTACTTCATCTGTGGTCGGATTCACTTGTTGCTTAAATGAGTCAACTACATCTTGATTTAATATTACTCGATGCTGCTTAATCATTTCGTGGATTTGGGTACGTGTTCCAAATTGCTGGTCATGAAGAAACTTATCAATTCGCATCTTGGTCCTCCCTATTTGATATGCAGTCGCCGTCTAAGACCTGCTACTCGAGCACCAAGTAATTGATCCGCCAAACGTGTTTTAAGTGCTAAAACAACGTAAACGCCCGCTCCCAAAATCACACTAATAATCAAAATTAGGAATGCAGAACCGCGACCGTAACTGCTAAAGAATAGGTAGAAAACATCGACCGCCAGGCGAGCAACAATAAAGGTGATGATCGCAAATAGTAGAATTTGGTTCGTTGGTTTGGCCATTTTATGCAGCGGTAAGTGGTATTCAACGTTTAACGTGTGAATAATTAAATAAACAGTTACTATCATAGCTAGCCCGGTAGCAATCAATGGGCCAATCGTTTTAAATATTAAAATTGCGGGAACTTGCAACACCAATTTCACCACAATGCCAATACCTAGATATTTTAGTGTTCGCACATTTTGTGAAAGGCCCTGCATGATTGCAGAAACAACCGTGTACAGACCTAAGATAATTGCAATGTAGGCAGAAAATATCAAGATCGTGGTACCAGAATCGTTGAACCGGTAAAAAATGGTATACAACGGTTTTGAGACTGCCGCCATTCCCAGTGATGCCGGCAGCATCACAAAATAAAACAGCAATAACGCATTGGATGTTTGTTGCCGAATGCCAGCCACGTCATTTTTAGTTTTCGCAGCAGATAACATTGGAATAACCGTGATTGATAAAGCTGATGCTAAGGAAATTACCACCATCATCAACTTGTTGGCATTGAATGAGAACAATGCGTACAGTTGGTTCAATTCCGTCATTGTGTAACCATGTAAATATCGCATTACATTAAAAAAAGTATACTGATCGATTAAAGAAAAAATAATGATTCCTGAAGACACAATAATAAACGGAATTGCTTGAAAAATAATATCACGGATCAGAGACCATGATGAGACCACCAGTTGATTATCACTTTTTTCAACCAACTCATCCATCGTGCTCTTGTTGCGCAGATAATAATACGCCAACAATAAAATACTACCTAGCGCACCAATAAAGGCGGCAAAAGTCGATTGTGAAACAGCACTAACCCAGCTACCATGCTGAATGCGCATGATAAAAAAGGTGGCGGCAAGCATATAAACCACGCGAAAAACCTGTTCCACAAATTGTGAAATCGCAGAGGGTGCCATTTGCTGATACCCTTGGAAAAAGCCACGCACTAAACTCATTGATGGGATCACCAGAATTGCCAGCGTCAATGAGCGCAAAACTGGAATGACATTCGCATCCCCGTCAGCAAATAAAGGTGCCCCAAAGTATAAAATTACGGCTGAAACAAACCCTGTTAAAGCTGAAACGTACATGCCATGATGGTACAGTCTGCGTCCAACCCCATATTCGTTCATTGCATTGTAATGAGATACTAACTTTGAAATAGCAGATGGTACTCCAGCTACCGCCGCCATCAAAAATAAACTATAAATATTGTAACCTTTGCTGTACAAGGCGTTGGCCTGATCACTATATCCGCCTAACCATGAAACCCACGGAATAATGTAAATGGCACCTAAAATACGAGAAAAAATACTGCCCGCGGTCATCCATGCTGAACCACTCAACATCTTTGTTTGAGCGTCTTGTTGTTTTGTTAAGTCCAGTGCCGACCCAGATTGTTTCGCCATCTGTTTGCCTACTTTCTAATCTTCATCCTAACCATTTTAGCGTTTATGCATTTCAGGTGCAATTTAATTTTCAGATTTTAATAAGATCTTGGCAAATAGACGAATTAATCGAATAAAAAACCAATCAAACTTTAATTAGTAAAGTCTAATTGGTTTTAATTTGTGGTGTTGTTACTTAGCCACAATATTAACAATCTTGTTTGGTATCACAATTACCTTACGTACAGTTTGGTCGGTCAAATTCTTTTGCACGTGTTCATCAGCTAAAGCTAATTTTTCAAGATCATCTTTAGCAGCATCCTTGGCCACCTTCAAATGACTTTTAACTTTACCATTAATCTGAACAACGATTTCAACTTCATCTTCCACCAACTGAGCTGGATCATACGTAGGCCATTTTTGATAAGCAATTGTTTCACTTTCGTTAAATTGGCTCCACAACTCTTCGGCCATGTGCGGCATAATTGGCGAGATCATTTTGACAAAGCCTTCCATGTATTCAACCGGTAAGTCATCAACCTTGTAGGCCTCGTTGACAAAGACCATTAACTGCGAAATACCAGTGTTAAAGTGCAACCGACTGAAATCTTCGGTCACCTTTTTAACCGTTTGGTTATAGACCTTAGTCAATTTACCGTCATTATACGTGGTCACACGGTCGCGCAAATGATTATTATCATCAATCATCAGCCGCCATAGTCGTTGAATCCACTTGTTGCTGCCGTGCAGTCCCTTTTCATCCCACGGCACTGAATCTTCCAAGGGGCCCATGAACATCTCGTACAACCGTAATGTATCAGCGCCGTATTGCGACACAATGTCATCAGGGTTAACCACGTTACCCTTTGACTTCGACATTTTTTCGTGATTAGCACCCAAAATCATGCCTTGGTTAACTAACTTCTGGAATGGTTCTTTGGTTGGTACAACACCAATGTCATACAAGAATTTGTGCCAGAAACGGGCATATAACAAATGTAAAACGGCATGTTCGGCGCCACCAATGTATAGATCAACTGGTGACCAATAGTTTAACGCCTCTGAACTAGCAATTGCATCATCATTATGTGGATCCATATACCGCAACCAGTACCATGATGACCCGGCCCATTGTGGCATCGTATTAGTTTCACGTTTACCCTTACGACCGTTTTCATCGACCACATTGACCCAGTCATCAATGTTAGCCAATGGACTTTCGCCTGTTCCAGATGGCTCCAGTTGTTTACTTGCTGGTAAGCGTAGTGGTAACTCATCTTCAGGAACCAGCGTGCTTTCGCCATCTTCCCAGTGAATTACTGGAATAGGCTCACCCCAGTAACGTTGCCGTGAAAAGATCCAGTCACGTAAGCGATAATTGACTTTTTTATCACCAGCGTGGTGCTCTTCCAGCCAGTCAATCATGGTATGAATGGCTGTCTTCTTGTCCATTCCATTCACAATATCGGAATTAATATGGGGACCATCCTCGGTAAAGGCAGCCGTAGTGACATCGCCACCCTCAATCACGGGGATAATTTCTAAGCCAAATTTAGTGGCAAAATCCCAATCACGCTCATCATGGGCTGGCACAGCCATAATGGCACCAGTACCATAAGAAGCGAGAACATAATCACCAATCCAGATTGGAATCTTTTTACCATTAACTGGATTAATGCCATATGCACCGGTAAAGACCCCTGACTTATCTTTATTCAAATCAGTTCGTTCTAGATCGGAACGTCGCGAAACCTCTTCTTGATAAGCTTCAACCTCAGTCTTTTGTGCTGGTGTCGTAATTTGGTTAACTAAATCATGTTCGGGTGCGAGGACCATGTATGTGGCACCATAAAGTGTATCCGGACGGGTGGTAAAGACTTCAATTTTAGCATCAGGATGCCTATCAACATCAAAAAAGATGCTAGCTCCTTCAGAACGCCCGATCCAATTTCGTTGTTGTTCCTTGATACTTTCAGGCCAATCCACGTCATCTAAGTCATCGATCAAACGATCAGCATATTTGGTAATCCGCAATACCCATTGGCGCATTGGTACTCGATAAACGGGATAACCACCACGCTCCGTTTTGCCGTCGACAACTTCTTCATTGGCCACCACCGTGCCACCCATAAAATCAGGAGCCCAGTTAACCATGATTTTGTCTTCATACGCGAGACCTTTTTTATATAACTGTTCAAAAATCCACTGAGTCCATTTGTAAAATTTAGGATCCGTGGTATTAATTTCACGATCCCAATCATATGAAAAACCGAGCGATTGGATTTGGTGCTTAAACACCTTGATATTTTGCGCCGTAAAATCTTTTGGATTATGTCCCGTTTTCAACGCATACTGTTCGGCTGGTAATCCAAATGCATCCCACCCCATTGGATGTAACACGTTAAAGCCTTGCATCCGGCGCATCCGCGAAATAGCATCAGTTGCCGTGTAACCTTCTGGGTGACCAACATGTAATCCTTGGCCAGATGGATAAGGAAACATATCCAGAGCATAGTATTTAGGCTTAGTTGTATCAATATCTGCCTTAAAAGTCTTATGTGTTTTCCAATAATGTTGCCACTTGCGCTCAATCACGTCATGATTGTAAGCCATGAATAAATCGTCTCCTCAAATTGAATTAGTATGTAAAATCGTTGCCAGAAATAAAAAATCCCATAGGAAATTAGTTTCCTATAGGACGAATTTACTCCGCGGTACCACCCATCTTCTACATAATGTAGCTCTTCGAAAGTGTCTTAACGCGAACGCACGTCTTTGCTTACTGTGACTTTGGCAAAGAGTTCTCAAGGGTGAGTTCAAAAGTGGCTAATCCACATTCACATTACCATGTGGTTTCTGTTAGTAGCTGGCTTTCTAATAATCCCTGTCAACGATTAAATATTGACTACCATACTAGCAAAGCATTGCACCTTTTGCAAGGTTGACTTTATATGTCTGTAATAAAACTGCAATACAGTTGACCAAATTCAATGCTACAATATTAGCATTGAATAGATTAACGGGGGATAACACAATGGGAGCTTCACACCGATTAAGCAAAAGCCAAACAATCTTGGTTTTAATTGCGGTGGCACTATTCATTTTATTATATGGCGGCGTGCAGCAAGATGCCAATTGGGTGCAATCATTTGATTTTACTTTAATCCACTGGATTCGCTTTCCCCAGACAAACTGGGAAAGTTTATTGCTAACCTGGTATACAACATTCTTCAATACGATTCCAATGATGGTAATCGTGGTCATTGGTACCATTATCTTTGCGATTGATCACCGTAATAACTCAGCCTTGTTCTTTATTTTGGTTCCTGCAGTTGGTTCATTAATCAATACCGGTATTAAAAACATTGTTCGCCGACCACGGCCAAACTTTGACCTTTTAATGCATTATGGTGGTTACAGTTTTCCAAGTGGTCACGCTATTGGCGCAACGTTAGTCTTAGGTTCAATTATTGTGTTAGTTCAATACAATATCGTCATTCGCTGGCAGCGCTGGGTTACTAATTTCATTTTGTTACTACTAATTTTATTAGTTGGTTATTCGCGCGTCTACGTCGGTGTGCATTATCCAAGCGATGTTGTAGCTGGTTTTTGTCTCGGTTTCATCATCCTCATGCTTGGACAAATGGCTTTTGGTTTTCGAAAAGTGGTGAAATAATTGAATCTGCAATCGGCATTAGAATTTAGTCATACCGTTTTATCAGAGAACGTTGGCCTGGGTGACACTGTCGTTGATGCCACTGTGGGCAATGGTAACGACACAATCTTTTTTGCCTCGCTAGTTGGTAAAACAGGAAAAGTCTATGGGTTTGATATTCAGCAAGCTGCAATTGATCAAACCAAACAACAGTTACTATTGACCGGTTTACAGGCGCAGACAACTTTGATTTGCGACGGTCATGAAAACATCGCCCAGTATGTCCACCAGCCGATCGGCGGTGCCATTTTTAATCTTGGTTACTTACCTGGCGGCGATAAATCAATTATTACTCACGGTGTCACAACTTTGACGGCAATTAAGACTCTCATGTTGTTGTTGCGTCGCGGTGGCACAATTTGTATTGTAATTTATTATGGTCACCCCGGTGGCGAAGAAGAACGCGAATCAGTTGAACAATTTGCCCGACAGCTCGACCAAAAAACATACAATGTATTAGAGTACCAATTCATTAATCAAGTGCATACACCGCCTAGATTAGTGGTCATTCAAAAACGATAAATAGACTGAGCAAATTACGATTTTGCTTCAGCCTTTTTTATTTTTTATTTGGCAAAAGTTATTTTTAAAACCTGTGATGTATAAATATCGCTTCGCTGTCCATATTACTGATCCGCTAAAGCGATGGGTAATTTGGTCTTGCGCTTAGCTACGTAAAGGGAACGATACTAAATTCGTATCATTCCCTTTACTAGGCCCAATATATTCTTAATTGCGGAAACGTGATAAAAAAGGCAGATTCCTGCGCTTAGCTACGTAGTATGCTCAGAATCTATGCGCCTTTTTTATCACTCTTACTGTCTTGTTGGTCAAACACATTCACAATTAATGCCAACACGACCAGTGCCAATCCAATCAAAAAGACATTATGCAAGCCGCCATAATAGATTTGCCGTAAGGTCGGGATCAGATGCTGTGGTAACTGTGTCACCGTTTGCGGATTAATCATTTTGTTCATCATTGATAACTTGACGCCCTCGCCTGCATGCTTTTGAATCCCTGTGGCCATCGAATAATTCATGATAATTCCAAAAATGGCAATCATGATGGTTTGTGATAGGGAGCGCACTAGCGTATTAAATGAAGTTGCCACGCCAATAATATCGTGTGATACCAAACTTTGCGATGTCACTGTTGTCCCAGTAATTGTTGTACCAAAACCAATACCAAAAACAGTCGAAAATGCTAAGAAAACCCAGAATGGTGTCTGCTGTGGAATTAGTGCCATTGCAATTGCCATCACTGTCACCACACTCAAACTAAAGAATAATAATCGTTGTGGGTTTGATTTAGCTAACAGGCGACCCGCAATAAACGAGCCGATAATCCACATAATTGAACTGGGAGTGACTGCAAAACCAGCCATCGAGGCTCGTAGCCCCAATAATCCTTGTGTCCACATTGGTAGGTACACATTAAACGCAATCAGGTATGCTGCCACCATTGCAGCAGCGAAGTTTTGAATTACAAACGTCCGATTTTCAAAAAGCTGCAGAAAAATAATTGGATCATCGGCCCGTTTTTCTTGGCGGATAAACAGCAACATGCTAACAATAAAAATTGCAAAACTCAGTACAACCTGCCACAGTGCGTGCGTCGTCATGCTCAATAATTGAAAACCATACATTAAACCAATCAAAGAGACTGATAACCAAACAATGCCAAGTACATCCAATTTAGATTTAGTGACATGCTTTTCTTCGTGTAGGAAGCCCCAGATCATCACCATTGCAATTAAGCCCACTGGAATATTGATGAAAAAGACCCAATGCCAGCTTAGTTGATCAACAATAAATCCTCCTAATAATGGTGCTACCACGGAGGCAATGCCCCAAGCGGATCCGTTAAAGCCCATTACCTTCGCTCTTTTTTCAAATGGATAAATGTCAGCAATAATCGTAAATGACACCGGCATAATGGTCCCGGCACCAACTCCTTGGATTGCACGCCAAAAGATCAACTCCCCCATTGAATTTGACAGTCCACTCATCGTTGAACCAATCACAAACACGATTAAGCCAAATAAAAAAACTGGTTTACGGCCAATGCGATCCGCTAATTTACCATAAATTGGTGTTGCTAACGCATTAGTCAATAAGAAAATTGAAAAGACCCAATTCATGATCGAAACACCCTTCAGGTCACCAACAATTGTTGGCATTGCGGTTGAAACAATTGTTCCCTCAACGGCACTCATAAAAGTGGCCACGAAGATTGCAATCGTGACAACTGTCACATTTGTTTTTTTGTTCATACATACCTTCCTTTGCCTTCTGTTTTTAATTATCATCAACTCTCATGCTGATAACATCTTCGCATGATTATTTTAATTCGTAGTCAATAAAATCACATCAGTCTATTCTACTAGACTTGATTTTAGTTTGCATGAGTTTTTTATCATATATAAATGTTAACGCTTACTTTTATGGTGATTTGGGGGTACAGTAATAATAGAAAACTTCTAGGGAGGTATCATTATGGATAGGCTTAAAGGAAAAGTTGGTGTCATTACTGGTGGTTCTTCTGGTATTGGGTTAGCGACCGCAGAGAAATTCATTGCACAAGGAGCGGTGGCCGTTTCAGCGGATCTGAATCCAGCTGCCAATTCAGCGGTTGATTTTGTCAAAACCGATGTAACTAACGCTGATTCACTTCAAGCGATGGTCGAAACTGTGGTTAAAAAATATGGCAAAATAGATATTCTAGTTGCTAACGCCGGTGTGGCAGAAGAAAAAGCCCCGGTGGCAGAGTTGAATGTTGATAACTGGAATAAAGTAATCAATATCGATCTTACTGGCGTGGTTTTAACCAATAAATTTGTGGTAGCGCAAATGGTCAAGCAAGGCAGTGGCAGTGTCATCAACATGAGTTCCATTTTAGGAGTTGTCGGTGGTCCTAAATCCCAAGCCTATTCAGCTGCTAAAGCTGGCGTGGCCAATTACACCAAATCACAAGCCATCACCTATGCCACAAGTGGTATTCGCTTTAATGCGATTGCGCCAGGATACGTTGCCACGCCCCTGCTAAAAACACTGCCAAAAGATGTTACTGATGGCATGGTCAGCAAAATGCCGATTGGTCGGTTAGCTCAGCCGGAGGAAATTGCCAATGTGATCGCGTTTGTGGCTAGTGATGAGGCGTCCTTTGTGGTTGGATCGTTGATTAACGTTGATGGTGGATATACGGCACAATAACTTTAAATTCAGGGAAACGTGTGAATCAAGCCAGATGTTTAGGGCTAAATCAAAAAAACCAGGGACTAAATTCATAATTCTCTCGTCCACTTGCTATTTTTATTGCTGAAACGTGTGAATCAAGCCAGATGTTTAGGGCTAAATCAAAAAAACAGGGACTAAATTCATAATTCGAATTTAGTCCCTGTTTTTTTGGCTTAGCCTACAACATCTTAACGGCTTGATTCACACTCTTTATTTCTATCCTAACTCTGCCTTTAATGCATCAATCTTATCCGTATGTTCCCATGGTAAATCAATGTCTGTTCTACCAAAATGACCGTAAGCTGCCGTTTGCTTGTAGATTGGGCGCTTTAGATCTAGCATTTCAATGATGCCTTCTGGTCGTAAATCAAAGGTTTTTCGGACCGCTTCAGTTAGTTTTTGTTCTGAAACTGAACTGGTACCAAAAGTATCAATTGCTACTGACACTGGTTGTGCCACACCAATTGCGTATGCTAACTGGATTTCTACCTTGCGAGCATATCCTGCAGCAACAATATTTTTAGCAATATAACGCGCAGCATAACTAGCTGACCGGTCAACTTTGGTAGCATCCTTACCTGAGAAAGCACCACCACCATGATGGGCTGCCCCACCGTATGTGTCGACAATAATCTTACGGCCTGTCAAACCGGCATCCCCTTGTGGGCCACCAATCACAAACCGACCAGTTGGATTAATTAAATATTTAGTATCATCATCTAAATACTTAGCAGGAATTTCATGCTTAATAACTTCTTCAATCACGTCTTGCCGAATTTGATCCAATGTCACATCTGGATCATGCTGTGTACTCAAAACAACAGTATCGATTCGTTCTGGAACATTGTTATCGTCGTACTCAACTGTCACTTCAGCCTTAGCATCTGGTCGCAAGTAACTGAGCGTACCATTTTTTCGCAGCCATGCAATTCGTTGCATTAGTTTGTGGCTTAATGAAATTGGTAGTGGCATTAATTCTGGTGTTTCGTCGATGGCATAGCCAAACATTAATCCTTGATCACCGGCACCAATTTGATCCAATGGATCCTGATCACCTTCGCGGCGCTCAAGTGCATCGTCAACCCCTTGGGCAATATCTGATGACTGTTCGTCAATCGCTACCATGACAGCACATGTATCTCCATCAAAGCCAAATTTAGAATCGGTATAACCGATTTCCTTAATTGTTTGACGCACAACGTGTTGAATATCAACATACGCAGACGTTGATATTTCACCAAAGACTAATACTAATCCTGTAGTAACTGATGTTTCGCAGGCCACCCGGGCATCCGGATCCTGTTCTAACATGGCATCCAAAATTGCATCGCTAATTTGATCAGCAATTTTATCTGGATGTCCTTCTGAAACTGATTCTGATGTAAATAAATGTCGTTCTGACAAAATAATTCCCCCATTTGGTTTAAGTGCAATTGCACTCGAATTGCGGTTACAAGGCATCTTCACAGGCAGTGAATCCTATCGGGAATGGACTTATAACGAATAATATCTTAGCACAAAAACCGGAAGTGACACAAGGTAATTTATATGCCAACTGCATTTAAGCATCCGGAATTAAATTAAAAATAAACTGACCGATTCAATTCAGAACCAGCCAGTTTATTTTAAATACAAAACGAACTTTATTCACTTGTTATTTTATTGACCACCGAAACAACTTTATTACTTGGAATCGAAAAGCCCATTCCTTCAACACTTGTACCATCGTTATCCGATGCTAATTTCATTGAATTAATTCCAACTACTTGACCAGACAAGTTAATTAATGGTCCACCTGAATTTCCTGCATTGATGGCTGCATCTGTTTGAATAACCGTTGCCTTACCGTAAGATGTCGTAATTGTTCGACTCTTAGCTGACACAATACCCTTTGTCACCGAAGAAGCATACGTCGTTCCAAGCGGAGAACCGATTGCTAACACACTTTGTCCTGCGCTAATCTGGTTTGAATTAGCAAAACTAGCAACCGTAGTCACGTTATCATCACTAATTTTTAACACAGCTAAATCAGTTGATTTAGCTGTCCCAACCAGTGTGGCAGTTACTTTTTTGCCACTATTCAAAATAACTTCCAAGGATGATGAGCCGGAAACAACGTGATTATTAGTAACAATATAAGCACTACCATTTGATTTTTTGTAAATGATACCAGAACCTTCACTGGCTTCTTCCAGTGAGCTACTACTTGAAGTGCTGCTATCAGTCTCACCATAAGCTGACAGTGTCGAACCACTACTTTGTGATTCTTGCAAATTAATGACAGATACAACGGCACCTTTGACTTTATTATAGGCTTTCGTAGCCGAGCTAGTCCCGGTTGTCTTACTTTGATTAACTACGGTTGCGCCCGAATTGCTACTGCTGGAAAAAAGACTACTGCCGGATGATTGATAATTTTGATACAGATCAGCACCACCATAAGCAACACCACCACCGATTAATCCAGCAATCACTGCAACAACCACTAATTTAGCACTTGTTTTCTTTTTAGCTGGTTGTTTGATCTCATTATTATTGTTATTTTGCTCATCCATTCTGCTATCTCCTCATTGCTATATTGCTTAACACATCCATTGTATTAGGTAAGTTTGAAGAAATTATGTTAATAATATAAAATATGATCTACTTATTAGTTTGAGGTAATCTTGGTGTAAAACTACAAGTTTTGGATAATGAAATATTTTAAATTGTGGCAACGTGTGCGCACCCGCAAATGTCTGGGTATAATACAAAAAGCCGCAATGGGATTCGGCGCGACTCCTTGTCAAGTAGACAGTTCAAATAATTAAATTCTTATGCACTTTTCTGAACGGCATGATTCCGGTATTTTTCCGGGGTCATGCCGTTTAATGTTTTTTGACGTCGTTCTGTGTTATGCCATGTGATGTATGCCCTGATGATGCCGATGAGTTCGATCTCTGAAAATGGATTCTCGAAGGCCAGCTCTTCTGTTTTTAACTGGCTCCAGAAGCACTCCATTGCGCTATTATCACCCGGAGTTCCTGGACGAGACATGCTGTGTACAATACCTTTCCCGGCCAACAGGGTGTTAGGTGTAAGCCGACCCTTGGTCGGAATGAAGAATCTGTGGCTTCAGACCGTGATTTGCCTTTAGGGCCTTCGTGATTGTTTCTGATACTAATTGTGTCGTTTCTGTACTAGCTACACTCCATGCAATAATACTATGGTCATACAGATCCTTAATAGCGCTCAGACGTAATCGTTGCTTCTTACCTGGTCCGAATCTCAGCTCACTACAATCGGTTACCCAAGTTATGTTTGGGCGTTTAGGAGCGAAGTCGTGACTGCCGTCTTCGCAAAGTAATTTATTGGCGAGGATATACTCTTTCTTCTCTGCTTTGTGATCACGCTTGGCCACACGAATTGATGAGTGAATACCGTTATTACGCATGATGCGACGTACTCGTCCTTCACCGGCGTGATAAGGTGTCTCTTCATTAATGTACATAGTCATAGTGCGTACACCGTAAATATAGTTTTTTGACTCTTCTCGTTCGATGATATAGTCCAAAATTGCTTCATTTTCGAGTTTATGAGCCGTAACTTTGTGGTGCGTCCACTTGTAGTATGCAGCGCGAGATACGCCGATATACTGGCACATGAAGCTAATTCCATAGGCTTGATTTGTGTCAGGATTCATTTTTTGTGCGAGCGTTTGAACGGTGACATATTTTTCTTCGCTAAGACATCCATTCTTTCTAATTCCTGGAGTTTTTTTAGCACGGCGACCTCCGTGGAGACATTGGATAGTCGCGCCCTTAAACGTTTTATTTCAAGATCCTTTAGTTCTAACTCTGTCAATTGACCGTTGTCTTCTTTAGCTTTACCACGACGGTCTGCGAGGCCCTCAGGGCCACCTTGTTTGATTTTTTTGACCCAACTGTAAACTTGCCCGTAGGATACATTGAATTGCGTTGTCGCAGCGGTGTAGTTCATTCCGTTGGCAATAACCCATTGCGCAATTTCAATACGTTCAACCTGAGTAGTCTTTCTGCCGTCTTTCATTGGGGTAGTCCTCCTAGTGGTTGTGAGTGGTTTACCACTAGTATACCGTTTAACCCACTGATAAATGACAGAACCATTGGAAATATCGTATTGTCGTGCAAGCTGAGGATATGATGTGCTACCAGCCAAATAAGCTTGGACTACCTCCAGCATCAATTCCTTTGAGTAGACCCGCTGTTGGTGTTGGCTACGTAATGCATCTATGCCTCCGGCATTGTAGCGCTCGATCCACTGGGCCACCTGTGAATTATGGACACCGTACTCGTGCCTAATAGCTTTAGCAGACATTCCTCCTTGTACCAATTTAATATAGAAGACTTTTTCTTCCACACTATATCTCGAACCTTTTCGGCCCATAAAAAATACTCCTTCCTTAGCAGACAAGCTTTAATTATTTGCTTGTCTACCTTGTTAGGAGTATATCCTTCATAGTTTGAATCATATCACGGCTTTTTTCGTTATACTACAACATCTATTCGTGGATGCTCACTCTCTTTTATGAGAATACCATTCCGCCATCAATCAACAGTGATTGACCGGTCATATAGTTTGAGTCTGGTCCTGCTAGGTATGCAACACAGGCAGCTACATCTTCTGGTTCTGATAAGCGACCTAATGCAATATCCTTAGCAAATTGATCCATTCCCCATTCAAATGGTTTGCCAGCATTGTCAGCTACTGTTTGCGCAATATCGTTCATCATTGGTGTCTTAACAATCCCTGGGCAATATGCGTTAACGGTAATGTTGAACTTAGCTAGTTCTTTCGCAGTCGTTTGAGTAACACCACGAATGGCAAATTTAGTAGCACCATAAACGGTTAAGTTCGGATTACCAACTTGGCCAGCTTGTGAAGAAGCATTAATAATTTTACCGCCATGACCTAATTCCTTGAACTTAGCACTGGCAGCTTGGATACCCCAGATAACACCGCCAAGATTAATGGCTAAAGTATCGTTTAAAATATCCGGCGTCACAGTATCAATTGGTGTTGTTGGTGCCACACCAGCATTGTTAACAATCACATTAAAGTCGCCAAAATGCTTAGTGGCTTCTTCAACTGCAGCAAATACCTGCTCACGATCTGCAACATCGGCACCAATCGCATAAGCTTCGCCACCATCTGCATTGATTTCATTAGCAACCCGTTCAACCTTGGCCTTAGTCCGACCAACTAATGCTACTTTGAAACCGTCATGAGTTAGACGTTTTGCAATTGCTTCACCAATTCCTTGGCCCGCACCGGTAATTAACGCAACTTTCTTATCTGCCATTTTCTTGATCCATCCTCATATGTTATTTTTTTCACAATCTACATTATAACGATCTAGACCAACTTGTCAATTGAATTTTTAATTATTTCCTGTTTCAGGTATAATAAGCGCTAAAGTAAGCTTTTATCAAAGGAGTTTTATTGTGCTGAAATCAATTGCATCACAGTGGCGGGCGATAAATTTCCGCCAACTTGTCATTTCATTATTCATTCAATCAATTGTCTGGTGGTATGTGCCGGTTTCATACGCCGGTAAAATTTCAACGGCTAGCTATGGCTACAACCTGGTGTTTCTATTTTTATTTTCATTAACCGTCGCAGCCAGCACCCAACTGCTATTTAGCACGGAATTTACGTCACGTTTTTCACTATTAACTATTATTGCCAGTTTTGTGCTGGCTTTTTCGGGCGTGATTAACGGTAAATTTGTCATTTTATTAATGTTGCTATTACTACCGGCCTTTTTGTTTGTGCTCCAGATTAAACCATTGCAGCTGCAGAATGAATACGGGTGGCTAATATATAGTTTATTAGCGGCCTTGATGATTCCAACCACCATCTTCTTTTTTATTACTCGCTTTTTATCATGGACGTTTGTTTGGTCGTTAATTCCATTCTGGTTAAGCTTTCTATTATTTCTAGTGCCTACTTTCTTGCTGCAACGTGACGTTAAATATCGTTTATTATCGCTAGTTAGTGGCATTCTACTAATTATCTCAATCCTATTTCAAGCCATTACGATTGCTCACATCATCGCGATTGTCTTGGTAATTGCTGCTTGGCTAGTCATGCAAAATTGGCCACACTTAACAGACCAGTACTTGAAATACAGCGCTTGGCAATTAATTGTTATTATTTTGATCTATCTCTGATAGCCACAATATTTTTAAAATAAAGCTATTCCTAAATTGTGATACGCCCGATAAGATTGATAGGACCGATCACAATCCAGGAATAGCTTTTTTGAGCCACAATTATTTAATTTAATTCGGCTACTTATTCCCTCAGCAGCAGGATTAATCAGCCAATCGTGCGTTCACTACTCCCACTGCTAATAAATAAGAATAAATTGTCACCGGCCCAACAAACTTAAATCTATCCTTCTTCATCTGTTTCGACACTTGCACAGATAATCTCGTTTGTGCTGGCAAATCTCCATCTGATCTAACCACTAAGCGCTGGGGGTGGCGATCAACGAATTGCCAAATGTAGTCATTAAATGTTTTTCCCTCATCGTGCATTCTAACAATGACTTGCGCATTATTAACCGTTGCATTTAACTTCAATCGATTGCGAATAATTTTTTTATTTTGTAGCTGGGTACCAATTTCCGCAGCACTCATCTGTGCCACCCGATCGATGTCATAATTGTGAAATGCAGCTCTAAAATCGTCACGTTTATTTAAAACCGTTTGCCAACTCAGGCCCGCTTGATAGGTTTCCAAACACAGCATCTCAAATAGCGCTCGCTCATCATGCAGCTCAATGCCCCATTCTAGATCGTAGTATTGCTGCATCAGCGGATTATCCATTGCCCATGTTGGTCGCTTACTGTTTGCCATTTAATTTTCCTCATTTTTCAGATAATTGACTAATTCATTACCGCTCAATCCGGCACTTAATCCTATCTGCAGCCTAATCAGTGCTTTTTGTCCGTTCAAATTGTGACACAATATCACGCCCAACTCTTGTAACTGTGTGGCGCCACCTTCATAACCATAAATGGGAGCAACTGAGCCATTAACTGTGCGTGATACAAGTACAACCGGCACTTTTGCTACCACTAATCGTTGCAATGCTGGTGCTAAAGTCGGGGGTAAGTTCCCAGCACCGAAACCTTCAATGACAATTCCATTTGTGCCATTTGCTTCAATCATGCTCAGCAGGTCCGCATTCATTCCTGCAAAAGCCTTCAATAAATACAATTTGTCTGTCACGTGGCCAATTTGATAACTAATCTGTTTTGTCACCCGCGTAAAAATTTGCACATGCTCATCAACAACTGCACCTAATGGTCCTGTCAACGGTGCTTGAAAGGTGGCCAAACTAGTTGCATGTGTTTTAGTCACAAAGCGTGCAGCAAAGATTTGATCATTTAAAACTACCAGCACGCCAAGCTTTCTTGCCGCATCACTTGCTGCCACATTGACCGCTGCTTTAATATTAGCCGGTCCATCCGCACTAATTTGGTCTGACGAACGCATTGCCCCGGTTACCACAACTGGAAAATCAACTGCCAGTGTTAAATCGAGAAAATACGCCGTTTCTTCCAATGTATCGGTCCCGTGAGTTACAACGATCCCATCGTATTTATTACCCACTGACTGGATTTTTTGTGTCAACTGCAGCATCGTTGTCGGTGTCATATGTGGAGATGGTAAATTAAATAGTTCTTCTTGTACCAATGAAACATCATTGGTTAATCGTGGCGAATCACGAACCAACGGATTAACAGCACTTTTTTGGATCACACCTTGCTGGTCCGTTTGCATTGAAATTGTGCCACCTGTATGTAGAATTAAAATCTTTTTCATTTTTATCACTCCAATTATTAAATACGTTTATTTACTAGCGTTTCCATTAATTTTGCTTTTATATAACCATATCATTTAAAAAATAATAAGAAATATGTTAGATTTAAACTATAGACCAGCCACTGATTAGCCAAAAGATGGAGGTTACTGTATGCAAACTAATCCAGATTTACTTAATTTACTACACGCCCAAAATGGTCCATTTTTAACGTTGCTCGTTAAGCGACCAACTAATCCTGCTAGTGTCAATCAAGCCAAATTAACTTTTAAAAACCTGCTTAAAATGGCTGCAACAATGATGGAAAAATCATTCCCAAACGCTAACTGGGAAAATTACCAAAGTCGCTTTACTGAATATCAAGATAATAATGATTTTTGGCTCAGTGGCACCGGTAAAACAGTGGCGTTAATTGGAAATGAACATCAAATTTTCACGTATCATTTAAATCGTGAACTAGATGATCATGTTTCCATTTCGCATCGCCCTAATATTCTACCAATTATTAATGAAGAACTCGAATTCAATTATTTGGTACTCGCCTTAAATCACGATTCATTTATTCTGTATCGTGGTGACCAACACCATCTGTTGCCAATTAACCTTCCCGCAGATGCCCCGGACAAATTGACCAAGGCTTTGGGCGAAGAAATTGACGGTAAGTCAGTTAATGTCACAGCTCGAGGCCACGAACCTGGATTTGGTAGCTTCCACGGGCATAACGAAAAAAGTGCGGAAGTTCAAAAAGACAAGGTCAACTATTATCAACAAGTGGCCGACTATGTGCTAAAAAACTTTGCTCAATACGATCAGCGAAAAGTAATCTTGTTTGGCCTCCCAGAAAATCAGACGATCTTCAAGCAGGTAGCTAAATCGAATCTGATTGATGAAAAGCTGCACATTGATTTGTCACCAGCCAAAACTGATTTTTACGAAGTTGAAAAACAAGTTTTAAATCTGATGTCACAGTGGTTTGATAGTGTTATCGCAGCGTTATCCAAGGACTACGAACAAGCTGCTTCAAAACAGTTATTAGTCGACGAGCCGTATAACATCGTGGAACCAGTCATGAATCATCAGGTTGACCAATTAATTATAACATCAGGAGCAACCGCCCGCGGATTACTATTAGACGATGGTAATTTAATTAGCAATACGCCAGAGGCAAGCCAAAATAACTTGCTCAACGATTTGGCAATTTTCACCATCCTAAGAGGCGGAAATGTAATCACCCTAACAGAAGACCAACTACCAGCTAAAACACGTGGTGGAGGTGTGGCTTTGTTAAGATACGCCCAGAGTGGAATCGAGCGCGCTGAAAAGTCGTAGGCTAAATTAAAATAATCCATTAAGAAATTCGCACTTTGAATTCCTTAACGGGTTATTTTGACTTAGCCCTAGACTTTTGCGCTCGATTCCACGTTTCTTCAATAAAGATAGAAACTTAACCCATTAAGACCCATTAAGAAATTCGCACTTTGAATTTCTTAATGGGTTATTTTGGCTTAGCCCTAGACTTTTGCGCTCGATTCCACGTTTCTTCAATAAAAGCAGCTCGTACGATTCAAAAGGTTTGTGAATCATACGAGCTGTTTGAAATCATAAGTGATTATTCATCACTGTCGTCCGAATTTTTGTTCTCCAATCGGGCCTTCAAAGCTGCATTTTCTTCAGCTTGTTTCTTCATTTTTTTATGCATAATCCACCAAACAATCAAGCCAATTATCGCAAGACCTACGAAGCCTAACGTAATATAGAGCCAAGTATAATCCTTTTCAATCGACACATCTCTTTGATTCAATGTCTTGGCCTTATCGGCCGAAATACTGAAGTCCTTAGTAAAGTGCCATGTGTGGCCTTTAGATTTGGCCACAATATCCATTGTATAATCTCCGGCCTTTAGTTTCTGCCCGTTTAATCTCAGCGGAAACTTGAAGATGGAATTAGGGGCCATCTGCATGTTGGTCGACTTTTGTGAGTACACTACTTTGCCACTTTGACTTTTTACTTTGGCATTAACCGATAATTTGTTGATATATGTCGGCGAAACATTACGCAAACTTGTGTTAATTACGTTACGATAATTTTCCTGTGATGCATTCACCGCACCCATTTTCATTTGCGGAGTAACTTTTTTTGTTGATTGCTGCATCACTAATCCAATTACATATGCATATTGATTTTGAACTGATGTTCCTGATTTAGCTTTGTTTTTCTTTGCGAGCGCATTTTGGTCTTGGAGTTGCAACCCACCAGCCATAACCCCTTTGAACTGTTTGTCGGGCATTTTGAATTCCAATGTAATTTCTTTGGATTCCTTAGCCTTTAACACAATTTCTTTTTGGGTTGGTTTAACATAGTCACTAATTTTATATTTAAGGGACTTATCTGTTTTTCCAGTTTTACTGTATTCAACAACCCCGTTTAAATTAGTTGTCGCCGTTGTTACCTTAGGTTTAATCTTAACTTCTTTCTTAGTGCTATTAGTGATCGTAACTGTGGCCGTTTCCGTTGCACCAGGTTTTAATTTAAGATCAAAGTAATTAACTGAATCGTCAACTTGACTATCAGGTAAGTGCGTCTCAACTCCAAATGTCAGTTGATTGGCAGATATTGGAATGGAAAAAAGCATCCCAATCATTGCCACCAACATAGTAATTAACCAAAATTTACGTCGCATGCTGATGCACCTCCAATTTTATAGTACGTGAAAGGATTAGCGTTGACTGCAAGCGTACTGCGTTGTCTAAAGAACTAAGCTACTAAAGTAGCAAGTTCTAATATCAACCTAAGAAAGCGAATAATTCGGACTATTAATTATCCATTCCCTGTAGCTAAGCTTAGCAGTCATTCTCCTCGAACGTCATTAATACATAAAACGTTTACTTTTAGACATAGCCTAAGACAGCAAATAATTCACAAATCGAATCATCCACTGCCCTATGGCTATTTTTTAATTAAACATCATCTTAAAGTGAACACTTAATTTCTAAGCATTACCTGGCGTTTCATTGAGTGTCCAGTTTAATGTCCCTGAATAACTATCTGCATCCGGATGAGCAGATACTGGAACGGTTAATTTAACTGTAGAATCGTCAGCTGAACCGAATACATCTAGCCAGGTACCAAATCCATTTCCAGCCTTGGCTGACATTACCGTCATACTACTTCCATCAGTTGCTAATGCTGATCCATCAGTACTTGAAGTTACTGTAGCTGGGTCATCCTCTGAGGTTGTCTTCACTGTTCCTTCTCCAAAACTAATTGCAGCACCTGTGAGTGTGTCACCAGTACTACTCTTCAATTGGCCATCTTGAGCAACTGAGAGTGTCCATCCGGCTGGATCGCCGGCACGTTGGTCTGTGATTTGAACATAGTCAGCATTGCCGTTTTCACCAGCAGCTTTATATGTTTCAGTTTTGGTTGGTACGTCATGGTCTCCAAAATCAAAGGCTGAAACATAGTCAATACTTAATGGTCCAGGATTTTCAGTACCACCACCATCACCTGGTTCCGTTGGATCTTCAGGGTCAACTGGGTCAGTTGGACCTGTGTTTCCTTGTTTAAACGAAACTGTGGCATTTGAATTTGCCGTTGAATCTGCTGCAACTGCCAAGGTTGGAATTGCAGTACCAAATAATAATGCGCCTGAAGCTAAAATACTTAATAGTGTTGTTTTTTTCATTATTTTCACTCCTATAATTGTTTTGATTGTCTGTTCTTAAACACGTAAGCAGTTACTAGAGTTGTCATCATGGAAACACCAAGCATTGGTGCCCATATACTATCTGATTCGCTTGTCTGTGGTAAATAGTGATTGGTATTACTTACCTTGTTGCCAGTATTAGTTGAAACGTTAGGATTACTAGTTGATTGTCCAGGTAAGTTTAGGAATTGTTGGACCGGAGGGGGTTGGTCCAACTGCTTTAGTAAATCCAACCCGGGCTTGTGTGTCTACCGTGTCACCACGAATCGGGGTGGCAATAAACAATAGACTGCTCAAACTGATTAAAATAGTTAACAACAGTTTTTTTGTGTTCACATTGCATCACCTCCCTAATTATTCCCTGGCGTTTCTTGTAAGTTCCATTGCACGACACCCTTATATGTTTCACCTGCTTGTGGTTGACCAACTTGAGGTTCAAATGCCAAACCGTTTGATGCATTCCAAGTTTTGGAAATATCTGTGGTTCCTAAAACAGCATTGGCGAGAATATATACTGGTACCGCTGCACTACCTAACGTGTAATCTGTACCGTTGTTAATATAGTGCAAGCTGTCCGTTAATGTCTTTTTATTAGTGACACCTGTCATCTGGCTGCCTAGCGATGCAGTAACCGCCCAACCATTCTTATATGGTAATGTTACTCCAAATTGTCGTGTGTCAATCACGCTCAGCGCATTACCACTGACCACAGAACCCATAATAGTCGGTTTAGTGGTAAAATCAGCTGCTAGGTTGGTTCCAAAACTAATCTCACTAGGTGCTGTCATTGCCAATTCTCCCTTGACATACACCAACCGTAAAATAATTGGCCGAGAAATGTTTGTAGTTCCACCAAATGGCGTATCTCTAAAAATCAATCGGAAACTGAATATTTTACCGTAGTTTGTGTCATTGAAAGTTGGAAAAGCCGAAGCTGGCACAGTTATCGAATATTTCTGAAGCGTAGAGCCACCCGCTGCAGCGATCGTTTGTAGCGACTTTTCAGTCCCAGTCTGGCCAACCTCAGCTACTGAATAACCGACATAAAGTGTTTGCTTAGCTGCACTTTTAATTGTTCCAGTGATTGTAAGACCTTTACCACTGTTGTAAAAGTAAGCATATGTCAATGAACCGGTTGGACTAGTTTGATCACTCAAAACTGTAAAATCCGAACGCGTGGACGGTAAACTTGCCTTTGTCTGCGGTGTCGTGGCTGTAACCGCTGCACTATCAGAACTGGCCGAGCTTTGACTTTCTGATTCAGCTGTTGCTTCATCAGTAGCTTGGCCACTAATTGCTAATGTGTTACTAGTTACCTCAGTACCAGCTAATTTAGCCTGTAACTGATAATTACCAGCTGCTGTAACTGTAACAGGGAGATTGATCGTTTTGTCAGTAGCTGACGAAAACTTCAATTCAACTTGATTATCAGTGACAACCGCTTCAACCTCATCAGATGATAAGTCATTGTTCAATTTATCCTGGTTGACTTCTATTCCCGTTGGGATTGCAATAGTCACTACCGAAGTGGCGGGCAAATTATGTGTTTTCAACGTAATTGTCTGAGCGTCATCAACATTAACCGTGTTGTTGTTACTTGACAGGCTCAAAGTTGGTTGTGTTTCTTCTGCTGCGTGACTGATTAGCGGTGTAAAGCTACCAATCAGTAGCACCAAGGCACCAACTATGGTCAGCAAGTAACGAATTTTTCTCATATCATCACCTCCATAGAAGTTTTAAGTAACTCTTTTTTACAACTTTATCTTATCAGCTGATTGCAAAAACGGTTGTCAAGTAAAAATTAGTTGTCACACAAAAATGACAGTCTTATTCATTGAAAACGCATACTTTAGGCATTTGTCATTCTCAAGTTCACAATTTCTCCTTAATTGAACCATAATAAATTCACACCAAAAGTATGGAAAAGTAGATATTTATCGCACAAAAAGAGCACTCAATTCTCATTATTAAAAGGAATTGAGTGCTTCATTCAGCAATTACGGGGACTTGCACGCTTTAAAATGTAAGAGACAGACTTTCAGAGTTTGTCGTTATTTCGTTCAATTAAATTAACCGCTATACGTCCCACCATTAACATGAATAACCTGTCCAGTGATAAAACTGGAATCTGCTGAAGCCAAGAAAACATAGGTCGGCGCTAATTCGTATGCCTTGCCTGCACGGCCGAGTGGCGTTTGCCCCCAGTTCTCTAAGCGCTCTGCAGGAAAAGTAGCTGGAATTAACGGCGTCCAAACTGGTCCTGGCGCGACTGCATTGACCCGCACTTTATTCTTCAAGATTTCTTCATTATGTGCTAACGCCCGCGTCCAAGAAACAATGGCCCCTTTTGTAGCGGAATAATCCATCAGCTCAGGATTGCCCTTAAAGGCTGTCACAGAAGTAGTATTGATAATGGTAGCGCCGCCTCTAAGTTCGTCAGCCGCTGCCCGCGTCAGGTAGACGTTGCCAAAGAAATTAGTCGCAAATGTCCGTTCTAACTGGTCATCACTAATATCTTGCACCCGACTGCGCATATGTTGCTCCCCCGCATTGTTAACTAAAATATCGATGTGCCCAAATGTGTCGAGCACAGAGTCTACAATTTGCTGGCAAAACTGTGGCTCCCCAATATCACCTTGTAAAATCATCGCCTGACGACCAAAAGCTTCGATCCGCTCAGCGATATACTGCGCATCTTCATCAGATTCATAATGCACAATCGCCACATCCGCCCCTTCACGAGCGTACAACAAGGCAACTGCGGCCCCAATTCCGCTATCGCCACCAGTTACAATTGCCACTTTATCAAGCAATTTGTTACTGGCCTGATAAGTTGGATGGTCAATTTCAGGTAACGGCTCGACATTAGCACTATTATCATTAATTAAATAATTTTCTTTTGGTTTCCGATTTGTCACTGGCGGTCACTTCCTTTACGCTTTTTTGCGACGCCCAAGTAACCATGAAACCAATAACACTAAGATTATGGCTCCAATTAATGCTGGAATAATTGCCATGTCAGCAACTTGTGGTCCCCACGTGCCAAACAGCGCTTGTCCCAACCAGGCACCGATCAGTCCGGCCAAAATATTACCAATCCAACCAAACGGCACATCGCGACTTGTGATGGCTCCAGCGATCAATCCAATAATTGCCCCAACTATTAATACCCATAACCAATGTAACATTACAATCATCCTTTCTATACTTGTCAGTTATTAACCATTCATTTTCTGGTTGTGCTCTCACACGTATTTCTTTAATTCAGGTGACTTTAATGCTTAGTGAAATCAATCATCAATCACCGCCTCTTATATTTCTTATAATTAGCATAACAATTCTTTGAATAACAAGTCAAGCAAAACACCCCCGTCTAATAAACGGAGGTGTGCTGTCAGACATTATTTAGCGGTGGTAGCACTGATTTAATCGGTGTGTGTCGGTAAAAATGATCTTTGATGAGATTATGAATATTGTTAAAATCACGTTTGGTACCGAAGCTCGTGATTTGATAACTCAATTTTGCGTCGTCATACGACTTCACATGATAATTAGTGACGATTAAATCGTATGAGTTACCTGGCTGATAACTTGACACATTCACCTGTAATTCATCCTTAAATGGTCGCTTGATTAAATCGCTGAGTAGGTGGTCAACCTCAATATCAAAGGTGGTATCCAGGCCCACAAACAGTTCATGCTGTTCCTGATAACTAAATTCCCTGATAATTAGATGCAATCGCAATACCAAAAAGTCAGCGTTTTGCCGAACTAATTCGTTGACGCGCGGACGTGAAGTTTTCTCCATTTGCCGTAGCGTCTGTTCGACCACAAACTGTGACTCGCGCGAAAAATAGTTAGCTTGATAATATTTAACATAGTTTTGGTTCAATGCATTTAAGCGACCATGAAAACAAAAAATTTGCGCGCAGACATCAAAAACTGATTTGGTTAATTCAAATGGCCATTGGTCTTGTTTAATCCCTAACACGGTAAAAATGGATCGCTCAAATTCCCGCACAATTTTTGGATT
>NZ_AWTT01000023.1 GCF_000876205.1 Paucilactobacillus wasatchensis
ATGATTAGCACTAGAATCATGGGGCCGGAGTGCTCTTATACATAGACTTTTGTGGTCGTTTGCGCGTTTAAGCAATTAAGGTGCATGATTAGCACTAGAATCATGGGGCCGGAGTGCTCTTATACATAGACTTCTGTGGTCGTTTGCGCGTTTCAGTAAAAATTGCCAAGTAGTCTGTCAAGCCATGTCTTTTCAATTGATTAAGCGCTTTCAAAAGTCTATCATTAAGTTATACCTAAGAAAGAAGGGCCAAACGATGACAGGAAAATTAGACAATAAAGTTGCAATTGTGACGGGTGCTGGTTCCGGTATGGGCAAGGCGATAGCGGAATTATTTGCTAGACAAGGAGCATCAGTTGTAATTGCTGATATTAACGCTGATTCTCTGAGTGCTGTTGTGAGTGAAATTGAAGCAAAAGGTGGCAATGCTTTTCAAGTCGTGACCGATATGTCCAAAGAAACTGATGTGATTTCAATGGTGAAAGAAACTGTTGACCATTATAATAAGTTAGATATTTTGGTAAACAATGCTGGCATCATGGATAATTTTAAAACAGTTGGCAATGTTTCAGATGAATTATGGCAAAAAGTTTTGGCGATCAACTTAACAGGTCCATTTATTGCTTCAAGAGAGGCGATTAATGTAATGAAGAACCAAGAAAATGGTGGTGTAATTGTCAATAATGCTTCTATTGGCGGACTATTTGGTGCTCGGGGTGGGGCGGCGTATTCCACAGCTAAGCATGGTTTAATCGGCCTGACTAAAAATATTGGAGCAACGTATGGCGTGTTTGGAAATGTTCGTGCTAATGCGATTGCTCCAGGCGCCGTAGCAACCAATATCGGGGCTTCCATCACTGAACCTGATGAATTAGGCATGAAAGCTTTAGCTGCAGCTGGAGAGGGGCCAACGGGCCAACCAGAGCAAATTGCACAGTTAGCATTATTCTTAGCATCTGATGAGTCAAGTTTTGTTAATGGTGAAGTAATTACAGCTGATGGTGGGTGGACTGCACGATAAAGAATGATGTCTAGTTTAGATTGTTTATTAATTATAGTTAGGCTAAAGTTATAAATACCTATCCGGTTAGTTGACGGCATCGGAGCAAATTTATTTTGCTCACTGATTAAAAATAGCATTCGTAAATAATAGGCTGGGCAAAAACGTTTTTGTCCAGCTTATTTGTGGCGCCATAGAAGTAGTTTTGGCATGGTTAATTATCGGATCAAATAATTTCAGTTACGCATCTTTTATTGATAGAATTAAAGAATAAATACAAGACGAGGTGTAGCGATGAGAAAAGTTCAGTTCTATGGAGCGATTTCCTTAGATGGATATTTAGCAACCAAAAATCATAATCTGCAGTGGCTGCTGGACACAGCCGGTGGTGAAGTTGCTGGGACCGACCATTTTTTTGAACAAATCGATACCAGTATTATGGGGCGCAAGACGTACGATGTTAGCAAGCAGATAGCAAATGATGAGTTGCTTTTTCCAGATAAAAATAATTATGTCCTTTCCAAAACTCGGCAAGGGACTGAAGCTGATGCAACCTACTATGATGGCTCAGCTACAAAATTAGTTCGCGCTTTATTGCAACAGTCTGGTGGCAATATCTGGATTGTTGGTGGTGGTAAAATCGTGACGGAATTGTTAGCTGAAAATTTGATTGACGAATGGTGGATTCAACTTGCACCGGTTTTGTTGGGCGAGGGGATCAGACTGTTTCCTAGCGGTGATTATCTGGACCGATTGAAACTATTAGGAGTAAAACAGTACAATCAACTGGCAGAATTGCATTTGCAGAAAAAATAAGGAACTAAAAATGAAAAATCAAAAACAGCTGATCGGTTCGTCTTCTCAAACTGCTGAACTGAAACAAGCTCTCAAAGGTGATCGAATCACAGGCGATTACCAACAATTGTTACAACAAATGTTGCTTAAGTTAGGCGGGCACTTCAATGAATGTGGTGATTTAAAATTGCTGAATAATTTTGCCCCTGAATTGAATCCCAATTCAGAATTTTTTACTATTTTGGCACAAATAGTCCAGTTAGCATTCCCAGCTGGGTTGGCTTCAGGGACCGCTGAAACTGAGCAATTAAGAAAGATGGTTCATCAGCTCAGGTACTATTTGGACGTGATCAATGTTCAATATTTACGGCGCAAATATCCTAAAGCAAAAAATGACTGGCAACGTTTGATATATTATGATTTGGATTGTCAGCTAGCCAACCACACGATCAGCAAAGCAGAACCTGCGCGACTGCATAATAAAATTGATCTATCACTAAATATACCAGTTACTCCCGGTTGGAATATTAAGCGAGTTTATGGGTTTCACGTGGAGTTTATTTTGAATCAAAATAGAGATTTTATGGTGCTAGATGTGGTTAATATTAATTACTTACAGCTTGGCAATATTATTAACTGTAGTTCGTTCAACTATGCGAATCAAAATGATCAAATTCATCAAAAATTAGACGTTCATTATGATGCTCCTAGTACACCACTATTTACTGCCAAGGATCCATGGTGGCGAGCACTACTAACCAGTTATACACGTTCACCGGCAAAGGGCTCTCAGATTAATGCAGTTCGTGAACTAAAACGGCAGGTAAGTTTTGATATTGAAAGAAAAGTGGCACTTATTTTTAAACGCACATACAAAAAAAAGTTTGGTGACTGAGGCGCAAAATCTGTCATCAAACTTTTTATGCCAGGGCGGATTTATCTCGAAAATCTTCAATGCGCAAATTATTTTCGATCACCTCGCCATCATCCGATAAGGTGAGTAAATGGTAATTGGAGTTAAAGCCAATTTTTAAATTAGCACCAAAAAATTCATCTGAGTAACCTTTAGCAAAAATTGGACCAATATTTTAGTCAATTTTTAGTTCGTAATCATCCATTGGCATGTGATCAGTAATTAAAATAAGTTTGAATGCAATTTGAAGGGCTTCAAGCCCATGTGGGGAATAGGGACCAACACCGTCGTCATAACTCAATAAAGTAACAGTCCGGTCATCTAATTTTGGTTGGATAATTGTCAAAGCTGCCGCAGTAACGGTTAATTGCATCAGACACGCCTCCTGTATATAGTAATTTCAATTCCAATTATAAGCGCTTACAAATAAAACGCTATTTTTTTGCCTGTCGAGTTAATTTCAATGTTTAAATCCAGTAAGGAGTGCTAATATAAGGATTAGTGAGGAGATGTTAGCATGAGTATTTTAACAGAAACGTTTACTTTGCAAAATGGTGTGGAGATTCCAAAAGTAGGATTTGGGACTTGGCAAATTCCGGGTGGTAAAACAGCTTATGATGCGGTTAGCAATGCGCTAAAGACTGGCTATCGTCATGTTGATACTGCACAGGCATATGCCAATGAAAGTAGTGTTGGCAAGGCAATTAGAGATTCGAACGTCTTGCGCGATGATATTTTTGTAACATCAAAATTACCAGCTAGTATAAAGAGTCATGATGATGTCTTGGCTGCGTTTGATAAAACAATGACCAATCTAGGATTAAAGCAGTTAGATTTGTATTTAATTCATGCACCATGGCCGTGGGATCAAATCGGCACAGACCATGATCGTGCTAATGTTGAAACCTGGAAGGCGATGGAGAAGATTTATCAAAGTGGTCGTGTTAAGGCGATCGGCGTTTCCAACTTTAACGTCCACGACTTGAAAAATATTTTGGAGAATGCAACAGTGGCTCCCATGGTTGATCAGATTTTGTATTATGTTGGTTACACGGAACCTAAAATTACGAAGTATGCACAAGAACAGGGAATGTTGATGGAAGCTTATTCACCATTAGCAACTGGTGATTTAATTAACAATCCAACAATTAAAGAAATGGCAGCCAAATATAATGTTAGTGCAGCACAATTAGCTTTACGTTTCTGCATTGAAAATAGTGTGTTGCCGTTGCCTAAAGCAACAGGTCAGGCTCATATTAATGCTAATGCGCAATTAGATTTTTCAATTAGCGCTGAAGATATGAAAGTTTTGAATTCGATGCCAGATGCTGCTCCAAACCATGCACATAATGGAACACAAGGCTAATAATAAAAGCTCTGCTTTAACTGAAAAGTTAGCAGAGCTTTACTAGTGTAGATTGATAAAAATTGAGGAGGGTGAGATGAAGTATCTACTCTTGTTGCGTGGTGTTAATGTCGGTGGCCACAGTAAAGTAGTGATGGCACAATTGCGAGAATCATTAACACAATTGGGTTTTACAGATGTCGTTTTATATATCAATAGTGGAAATCTTATTTTTACAAGTTCATTACCGCGAACGCAAGTTCAAAATATTGTGACCAGTTTCTTAAGTAGCAACTATACGTTTCCGATTGTTTCCTTAGTAATTAATGAAAATGAATATCGAGCTGATTTCAAAGATTTACCTGCCTGGTGGGGTGCGGATACAAGTCTGAGACATAATGCATTATTTTTATTACCAAATTTTAGCAAGAGTAATTTTGCCCAAATTAAAATGCGCATTGGCAATTATGACCAGGTGGAATTTAGGAACCATGTTATTTTGTGGACCTCCACATTAAAACAAGATTTCAATAAATCATTATATGCCAAATTGATGAGAGAAGATTTTTATCAAAATGTATCAATCAGAAATAGGAACACCGTATTAAAATTGTTGAAAATGATTTAATTGAGCAAACTGTGAAAAGTTTGCTCTTTTTATTAGAATTTTTTAATTTTTGATAGATTGCGTATTATTGGCGTTGGAAACGGTAACAAAAAGAATTATAACTAAAAATTGTTTGACTATTAACTGGGTAATATGCTAGTTTATTAAAAAGCGATTAGAAAGTTAATCGTATTTTAATTTACAATACATAGGGGATGTTGGGATATGCGCGTAAAGAAGTTAATGAAGGTACTGGGGACAGTAATGTTAGCCAGTACCTTAGTCTTAGCAGGCTGTAGTAGTACTGCTGCTAGTGGTGGTAACAAGCAAAGCGGCAATACAATTAAATTAGGTGGAAACTTTGAGTTATCTGGTTCTGCGGCAGCTTATGGAGAAGCAATGCAAAATGGTGTCAAGCTAGCTGTTAAGCAAATCAATGCTGATGGTGGCGTTAAGGTTGGTAGCAAAAAGATGAAGATCAAGTTAATCCAAAAGGATAACAAATCTGACAACTCGTCTGCTGCCTCAGTTGCAACGAACTTAGCCAACACAAGCAAGGTTAATGCGGTTATCGGACCGATCACATCTGGGGCCGGGTTAGCTGCGTTACCAAACTATACTAAGGCGAAAGTACCATACATAACACCAGGTGGGACACAAGATTCCTTAACTGTTCAGAAGAATGGTAAAGTTCAACCATATATGTTCCGTTCTTGCTTTGAGGATAGTTATCAAGGTAAAGCGTTAGCCAAGTATGTTTATAACAATATGAAGTTGAAGAAAGTTGCTATTTTAGGTGACAAGTCCACGGATTATGCCCAAGGTTTAACCAAGGCTTTCAAGAAGCAATTTAAGGGCCAAGTCGTTTCAACTCAGTATTATCAAGCTGGTGACAAGGACTTCAATACTTTATTAACAAAGTTAAAGAGTAAAGATTTTGATGCAATCTTTGTTCCCGGTTATTACTCAGAAGCTGGATTAATTGTTAAACAAGCTCGTCAAATGGGAATCACTCAACCAATTGTTGGTGCTGACGGATTCGCTGATCCAAAACTAGTTAAAATTGCTGGTAAGAAGAATGCTACCAACATTTACTACACAACTCACTTTGATGCTAAAGCCAACACAAATGCTAAAGCAACAGCATATATGAAGGCCTACAAGGCTGAATATCATCAAGATGCTGGGACCTTTGATGCATTGGCTTACGATGCAACGTACATGATTAAAGATGCTATTGAAAATGAAAAATCTGCTGACTCAACCAAGATTGCCACAGGTTTGAGTAAGTTGAAGAACTTCAAGGGTGTCACAGGTACGATCTCAATTGACAAGATGCATAACCCGCAAAAACAAGTTATCATCGCAAAAGTGGTTAATGGAGAAGAACAAAGTGCAACGGCTGTTAAGTAGAGAGTGTGAGTAGAAGCGAATTGATGGCGTGGTATAAGGGATGGAAATTAAGGATTCGCAGAATCATTGATTTTTATCACTTATACATTAGCCAACAGCTTCTAGGAACACGTTTTAAGTAGAGAGTGTGAGTAGAAGCGGTTTGATGGCGTGGTATAAGGGATGGAAATTAAGGATTCGCAGAATCATTGATTTATATCACTTATACGCTAGCCGTCAGCTTCTAGGAACACGTTTTGCCAATAGTGCAGAAAAAATGGCTTGATTTTGATTATTGGAAAACTTTTATAAAAAATATTTATGCGGTGCGTTATTAAGTCGATAAATATTGTAACCAGAAAAAACGTTTTCCAGTACACATCTGATTGAGACATAAAAACAATTAATTTCCAAATTTTGAGGAGTACGACTGAGGGCAGGTTTAGTTTTGATGAAAGAAAAGCAATCAACAACTAGAAAGTTTAGCTAATTGCTTACTTAAGTCAAAATGAAGATCAACTTTTAGTTGTACTCCTCTGTTGATTAAATAATAAGAATGGAAGTGAAGAAACTGTGAGCACTTTTTTGCAACAACTTGTAAATGGTCACTCGTTGGGTAGTATTTACGCATTGCTCGCACTGGGCTATACCATGGTCTATGGGATCATTAAATTGATTAACTTTGCGCACGGCGATATTTATATGTTAGGAGCCTTTTGGGGTTACTACGTGATTAATCAGTTACACTTTAATTTTTGGCTGGCACTGGTTTCAGCAATGCTCTTTTGTGCATTAGTGGGTGTGGTTATTGAATATTTGGCTTATCGGCCATTGAGAAATTCACCACGGATTGCTGCATTGATTACCGCGATTGGGGTTTCATTTTTACTTGAAAATGGAATGGCTTATATGTTTAGCTCCAACGTTCGCAGTTTCCCACAAGCGATGAAGGTTCATCAATATCATTTAGGTTCCATTTCAATTTCAAATATTCAAATTTTAATTTTAGTGGTTTCAATCGCACTGATGATTTTATTGCAGTTGATCGTTCGCCGAACCAAAATGGGCAAGGCAATGCGGGGAGTGTCTGTCGATCCTGATGCGGCGCAACTAATTGGCATCAACATTGATCGAACGATCTCATTTACCTTTGCCTTAGGTTCCGCGATGGCCGGTGCCGCAGGTGTCATGATTGGATTGTATTACAATTCAATTGATCCATTAATGGGAATGACGCCTGGTATCAAAGCCTTCGTTGCAGCTGTGCTTGACGGGATTGGTTTAATTCTAGGTGCCGCAATTGGTGGATTCGTAATTGGATTACTTGAAACCACGATGCAGGCACTAGGATTTTCAGCATTTAAGGATGCTGCTGTGTACGCAGTTTTGATTATTATTTTGTTGATCAGACCAGCCGGTATTTTAGGCAAAAAGATTAAAGAGAAAGTGTAGGTGGCAAAACATGAAAAAAAATCTGAAATATAATTTGACATGGCTTGCCATCATGGTCGTGGGTTATGTTGTAATAAATCTGCTTGAATTTGTCGGCGTCATCGATCAATTCGGTGAAAATACGATGGTCTTAATTGGAATCAACATTATCTTGGCAACTGGTTTGAACTTGATTATTGGCTTTTCTGGTCAATTTTCATTGGGTCATGCAGGATTTATGGCAATTGGAGCGTATGTTTGTGCCTTAATTACTTCATCGATTTCAACCCCTATGGGAATGGCAATTGGTATGATTGCTGGTGCGGCGGTCTCAGCCCTTGTGGCTTTAATTGTTGGTATTCCAACCTTGCGACTCGACGGTGATTATCTTGCTATCGCCACAATGGGGGTTGCTGAAATAATCCGGATTATTTTGAATAATCTTAAAATTACAAACGGCCCTGCTGGACTATATAACATTCCGTTGCTGGCAACCTGGCCAGTTGTTTACCTGATGGTATGTGTAACAACATTAATTATCGTTAATTTTATTCATTCACGTGATGGTCGAGCAGTGATGTCAGTTCGTGAGAACGAAATTGCTTCTGAATCAATGGGAGTAAACACAACTAAGTGGAAAGTATTGGCATTCGTGATTGGGGCTGCGACAGCTGCTATTGGTGGTGCTTTGCATGCTAACTACATTCAAACGATTGCGCCAACTGACTTTGGAATTATGGAATCAATCAATATTTTGATTATCGTTGTGCTTGGTGGAATTGGTAGTATTACCGGGACCTTTGTTGCTGCTGCCGTTTTAGGGCTGCTTGATATGATTTTGCAAAATTTCGGAACACTACGAATGGTGCTATATTCACTCGCTTTGATTCTCTTGATGGTGTTCAAGCCTTCCGGACTACTTGGGACTTGGGAATTTTCAGTTCGCAATCTATTTAATCGCTTTACGAAGTCGAAACAAAAGGGGGATGCCTGAAGATGACATTACTCGATATTAAAGAATTAACCAAAAACTTTGGTGGTTTAACAGCCGTTTCTGACGTTACAATGCATCTGAATGACAATGAATTGGTCGCACTGATTGGACCAAACGGGGCTGGTAAGACAACTCTGTTTAACCTTTTAACTGGTGTTATTGTGCCATCTGAAGGAACTATTTCAATGCAAACAGATAACGGACTCCAAGTATTAAATAAAATGAAACCTTATAAAGTGGCTCAGACCGGATTAGCGCGAACATTTCAAAATATCCGACTGTTTAAGGATCTGTCTGTGCTGGACAATGTTTTAATTGCGATGACTGCTAACAATAAGGAAGGTTTTTTTGAAAGTATCTTTAGATTGCCCTCCTTCTATCATAAAGAGGCTGCACTACGCAAAGAGGCGGTCGATTTATTAAAAATTTTTGACATGCAGGATCAAGTTGACAATTTAGCCAAAAATTTACCATATGGGGCCCAACGGCGGTTGGAAATTGTTCGGGCACTTGCTACGAAGCCTAGAATTTTATTTTTGGATGAACCAGCTGCAGGGATGAATCCTGAAGAAACGGCTGATTTAACGCGACTAATTCGACAAATTCAAAAGGAATTTCGGATTACCGTCTTGTTGATTGAACATGATATGTCTCTTGTGATGAACTTGGCGCAACGAATTTACGTACTGGAATATGGCCAGTTAATTGCCGAGGGAACACCGGCAGAAATTCAAAAGGATGAAAAGGTAATTAAAGCATACTTGGGGGGTGAGTCATAATGTTACTAGAAGTAGAAGACTTATCCGTTAATTATGGCGTCATTCAGGCAGTGAAAGGCGTCAGTTTTAAGGTTAATGAAGGAGAAATTGTTTCATTAATTGGTGCTAATGGCGCTGGTAAAACAACCATTTTGAAAACTATTTCTGGTTTGATGAAACCTTCTGGCGGTAAAATAGTCTATGAAGGACATGAAATTCAAAAACAGAAATCGCAAAAAATTGTGGCTGGTGGAATTTCTCAGGTGCCTGAAGGGCGACGGATCTTTGCGGGCTTAACCGTATTAGAAAATTTGCAAATGGGCGCGTTCTTACGTAAGGATCGTGATGGCCTTAAAAAAGACTATCAAGAAGTTTTTGAACGTTTCCCTGTTCTGCGAGAACGTAAAAATCAAGATGCTGCAACACTATCTGGTGGTGAGCAGCAAATGTTGGCCATGGGCCGAGCACTGACGGCTAAGCCTAAATTACTATTGATGGATGAACCATCAATGGGGCTCGCACCAATTTTTATTAATGAAATTTTTGATATTATTCAAGCAATTAAGCAACAGGGAACAACCGTATTATTGATTGAACAAAATGCTTCTAAGGCATTGGCAATCGCTGATCGGGGTTACGTACTGGCGACAGGGAATATTTTAATGACGGGTACGGGACAAGAATTGTTGGCAAATGAAGATGTGCAAAAAGCATATTTGGGAGGTTAGGCATAATGAGTGTTGCAGATTATATGTCGCAAAATTTGGTTACGGTTCGTCCAACGACACGGATCAATGACGCGGTTGATTTAATGAAACAAAACGATATTCATCGATTACCAGTATTAGATGGTGGTCGGTTAATCGGGTTAATTACTGAAGGAATTATTCAACGGGCGCTACCATCTAAGGCTACCTCACTGTCAGTGTTTGAGGCCAACTATTTATTAAATAAGACGACGGTTGCTGATGTGATGGAAAAAGATGTGCAGGTTATTGCTCCTGATGCAGTGTTAGAAGACGCCATTTATGCAATGCGCAAGAATAATATTGGCGTGCTGCCGGTGGTTAACGGTACACAAGTCGTTGGTATTATCACTAATAATGACATTTTTGATGCGTTCTTGAATATCTCAGGTTATGGCCGTGGTGGGACAAACGTGACTATCTATGTCCAAAAAGACGAGTTAGGATTCATCGCTCGTTTAGGAGATACATTAGCCCAGCATAAATATAATATTTTGACTTTATTGGTTACTAAGCGAGATGATGAACAAGCAATTGAACTTCATGTTGATAGCGAGGATAAAGTTGGAGTTAAGAATGCGCTGAGTGAGGCCGGCTTCACACTCGAACATAAATAAATAATTTAGAAAAAATAGGTCCGTTGATTCATAAAATATGAATCAACAGACCTATTTAAATATAGTTATTATTAATTAATAATCTAAGCTTCTTTAGATGTCGCTGCTTCGTTTTTAACTACAAATGATAACAAGAAAGCAACTACTGCCAAGGCTAGAGTGAAGTACAATCCTACGTGGACACCGTTCGTAAATGCAATTCGTGATGTTGAAGCTGCAGTTGATGCATGTTGACCAAATCCTAATAGGCTAGTGGCAACGGCAGTGGAAATTGCACCAATGATTTGTTGGAAGGTGTTCATAATGGTACTACCATCACTGGCAGTCATTTGATCCAGAGCGTTTAAACCATATGTTTGGGCAGGTGACATTGCCAGTGGTGCACCAACCATTAAAATAATGTGGGCAAGCATAACATACCAAACAGGTGAGGTTGAAGATGCAAATATGAGCGTTAAAATAGCGATAATACTAATTAAGAAGCCTAAGATAGTGAATATCCGAGCTCCAAACCGGTCAAAGAATCGGCCAGACATGGCTGATACTAGTGCATTAACAACACCACCTGGAAGCATGACAACCCCGGTTAATGCAACGGGAATGGCTAATCCTTTTTGCCAAAACATTGGTAAAAGATACATTGAAGAAAGAATAATACCAAAGTCCAGCATAACCAACAGTGCACCGATACGGAAGTTGGCACGATTGAAAATACGGAAATTTAGAATTGGTGTTTCAGAGTGTAGTTGACGATAAATGTATAAAGCTAGAATCAACAATGCCACAACCAAAACAATCAGTACGACCGGAGAGACCCAACCATAATTGCTGGCCATGCTGACAGCTGAAACTAAACCACCAAATCCAAATGTCGATAACAGAATGGAAAAAATATCAACTTTAGGTTTAGTTATTTTAGCGACATTTGGTAAGTATTTGATTGCCAATGCTAAGCCGACTAGTAAGAATGGGACGAATGCCCAAAAAATCCATTGCCATGACAAAACGCCTAAAATCAAACCAGCTAATGTAGGTCCGATTGCTGGTGCAAACATGATGACCAAACCAATCATGCCCATCGCTGAGCCTAACTTATAAGGTGGAAAAATTAGTGTGGCAACCGTAAACATTAGCGGTAGAATCAAACCGGTTGCGATTCCTTGAATCATTCGACCGATTAGTAAAACTGTAAAGTCAGGTGCCAAAGCTGAAATGATAGCACCAACTGTAAAGTCAATTAATGCAAAGATGATTAGTTGGCGGGTAGAAAACCAACGAGTCAATAGGCTAGATAGTGGCAACACAATTCCAATAATTAGCATGTAGCCCGTCACCAACCATTGAATTGTTCCAACACTAACGTTGAGTTTAACCATTAAACTTGGTAAAGCAATATTTAGAGATGTTTCGCTCAGCATACCAACGAACCCACCAATCAGCATTCCTAACATTGCAAGCAATGGGTGGGAAACTGGTACAGCGGCTTGGGCAGTTGTTTCGCGATCGTTTTTAGTTGTGTCCATAATTTAAATTACTCCTTTTAATAGTTTTCATCAGACAAATGATTACATTAGCATAAAAAAACTTAGCTCGTAAGCTTTTTTTATTCAAAATCGCTAATTTGCATATGAAAACGGTTTAATTTAAAGCATTTTCTCATAAAGTGTCTAATTTGCTTAATAGCTCATAAGTTGCGATAATGGCAGCACAAAGATTTTAAACTATTTTACAACTAAACGACTGAGATGGATTTAAATCGGTTATCAAGAATGGAGTAATAAAATGAGTGCAAATGAAGCTTTACTAATTATCGATTATACCAATGATTTTGTGGCTGATAACGGAGCGCTGACTTGCGGTAAACCTGGGCAAGTTATTGGTGCCGAAATTGTGCGACTGGCAGATCAAATGTTGGCAAACGACGGTTGGGTGATATTACCAACCGATGTGCATAAGCCTAATGACCCTTACCATCCGGAAAGCAAGTTATTTCCACCGCATAACGTTCGTGATACGTGGGGGCGAGAATTTTATGGTCCATTAGTAGCATGGTTTGAACAACATCACAACGATGACAAAGTTTATATGTACGATAAAACACGGTATAGCGCGTTTGCTGGTACTGACCTTGATTTGCGACTGCGGGAACGCCAAATAAATTCACTGCATTTAGCAGGTGTTTGCACCGATATTTGTGTGTTGCATACAGCGGTGGATGCATACAATTTAGATTACAACATTACGGTGCACAAAGATGCAGTTGCAGCGCTGACTGATAATGGACAGCAGTGGGCATTAGATCATTTTGAACACGTATTAGGTGCAAAGGTTCAATAGATAAATTTGTGTTTTCGAATCAAAATTGATATACTATTAAAGTTGTAATTTAATCACGCGTATAATTGATCAGCGTAAAGTCTACGAGACTTTGCGTTTTTTTTATGCGCAAATTTACTGTCAAAAAAGGAGAGAAACATGAAATTTTATATGTATTTACCACGTAATAAGAAAGAATTTGGTCTGTTTATGGCAATTATTTCAATTATTTCAGTTAACATAATTGCACCTTTAATCACTAGCTTTGAAATGGGCTTTGGGCTGCACACTTGGGCCTCAACTTTTGCAATTTTACCAATGATTTGGTTGGCTGTAATTGCATTGGTACTCCTGACGTATCAACCAGCTGGCTGGCTCACGAGCAAACTGGTTGCAAAGACAGACAGTTTTAATGCGCACACTATTGTTAATATTATGTGCACCGTATTGATGATGTCCGTAATTTTAACGGTGGTTGGCACTTGGATTGGTCAACGACAAATCAGTATGGAACCAATTCAAAATTTCTTCTATCGATGGCCAAGAAATTTTGCAATTTCATTGGGGGTTGAGATGTTGATTGCACAGCCAATTGCCCGACAAATACTGTATTTAGTGCATACCGTAAGAGCGTGAGTAATGAGGTTTAATGTTGAGTAACGTAAATAACATGAGTTTGATTGTGATCGCAATCAGACTCATGTTATTTTGTGTCCCAGGAAAAATGTTGTGATTAAAAATGTATTTAGTCAATCAAACAAAAAAGCTAATTGGACGATATTTTTTTAGAAGATTAATTAATCTAGCTTACTTATCCACATTTATTAGTCGGTCAATTGCACCGTGACAGTTTTCGTTGGTCGATTAGTATCAGCTGGATGAATTGATATTTTAATTGGCTCATTAGTATTATCATAGCGATAGTCAAGTTCAAAATCTTCATCCTTGCCTGGTAACAGATTATCATTGTAATCATCATCTTTTTCTTGGGTTTTAAGGGTTTTGCCATTCTGGGAAACAATCACTTCACCACTATCAGCAAATACAGCGGTTTGATTGCTTGTGTTTTGCCATTTTATTTCGAGTTCTAAGACATTATTTTCTGCTTCGGCTTTGATTTGGTTCACTGTAAAATGATCAAAAGTCCAATTAGTAGTTAACAGGTGAGTACTATCTTCAGCTCCAATTTGAACGGTTTTTTTATTTTCAGTTGAAGATGAGATGCTACTAGAGGTTGACGCGCTGTGGGACGAAGATGAACTTGAGCTACTACTATTTTGGTTGTTGGCACAGCCAACCATTGTGATTGTGCCCAAGGTGAGTAATGCTAATGGCAATATTTTTTTCATTGCTAGTAATCCTTTCTAAGTCAACAGAAATGGGTTATTTAATCTAAGCATAACGGGTTTACTAGTATTTAGTCAATTAAAATACTTATGATTACTGATAGAATAATTTTATGAAAACGAATTAGCCAAGTTTGCTATAATTAAGAAAACAAATAATCAGGTGAACCAAATGAAAAAGAAAACATTAGCGGATTATGAAATCAATATTCCCCAAGTAGCATTGCTACTTAAAGATGATCAAAAATTAAGTAAATTTTTTACAGCCCTAACACCAGGATATCAACGTGAATGGGCACGGTTTGTTTTTGGTGCCAAAACTCCAGCTACACAGCAGCGTCATATTGAGCAAATGAAAGTAGTTTTTAACGCAGGCTTTAAATCTAAACGAGCCTTTGATCAACGAAAAAAATAGAGAATATGAATTGGTAATAAAAAGGCCTGGGCATTGGATAAATGTCTCAGGCCTTTATTCACAACTAATACCAAGCGGGCTTGTCACCATCAGTGTTGGGTTTATTAACTCCAAGTGATTCTTTAATATGCTTTGTTGGTTCTTGAACCAGGCGACTAACTAGCACACCAATACTTTTACGTGACACCTCGGTGCCCTTGAATGGTTCTTCTTTTTGTGTGAGCTCATATGTCACCTCGTCGTGGTTAGTTAACCAGGCTGGACGAATAATGGTGTAATCAAGATCGGATGCTTCGATTACCTTGGCCGCTGCACTATAGGTCTGTAAGTAACCACCATCCAGCATTGAGTGGTTCCACTTGCCAAACGCCCCCGGGACTTCATCATAGATGCCTAAAGTAGAAATCCAAATTAAACGAGTGATCTGTTGCTGATTCATTGCAGCCACGATCGTCTTGGCCTGTTGTTCAATATTTGCACCGGCTAAATTAGCATAAACGATGTCGGTGTTTTGCATTGCTTTAATCAAGGCAGCTTTGTCAGTGGCATCACCTTCCACTACAGTTTCACGACTTGGGTCAAGTAGTTGCAGACGATTAGCACGTCGCAGATAGTCAGTCATATGAACATCACTGTTTTCAATCAGATCTGCACGGGCAAACTTGGCAATATGACCAGCTGCTCCTAAAACTAAAACATTTGTCATTTTTAAGGACTCTCCTTTTTTTGATTTCAATTGTAACTATAATACTGACAGTTAATATTTGCAAATATAAGTACTTGGCACCTGAATCTGATTAAATGCTTGGCAACGTACTGGGAATTTGCTACGCTGGGTATGGTTAAAGGAGCGATACTAAATGAAAAACACGTGGATCAATCAGGCGAAACAACCAACAACAATTAAGCGTTTTTTACAAAAGCAGGGTGTGGGCCATCGTTTAATTGCTGACATTAAACATGGGCAGGGTAATTTTTTTCGTAATGGCAAATTAGTTGAATCAGCTGCAACGGTGCAGGAAAATGACCAAATTTCAATTGAATTAATGCCCGAAAAGAAAGATGACGAAGTGGTTACTAGCAATCTGCCAATTGAGATTATTTACGAGGATGAAAATTGGCTGATTGTTAATAAACCAGCCGGGTTAACGTCTATTCCAGGACCGACTAACCGTGTTGATACGTTGTTAAATCGAATTAAAGGGTATTTAATTCAGCAAGGAGCAGTAGATTTACGTCCGCACTTAATTTTACGACTGGATCGATTTACCTCGGGACTAGTATTGGTTGCTAAGCATCGGTTGGCACAAAGCATGATTTCAACGCAGGTTGAACATCATCTAATTGAAAAAATCTATACGGCCATTGTGACAGGACAAATTAAAGCAAATCATCAAGTGATTAAAGAGCCGATTGGTAGAGTGCCAGATTCGCCTAAACGTGCTGTAATGGCGACTGGTCAGACTGCAATTACTGAATTTTGGGTGCAGCAGCGCTCACCTGAGTGGACGGCACTGCGAGTGCAATTGCATACAGGTCGAACCCATCAAATTAGGGTCCATTTGACTTATTTAGGTTATCCACTATTGGGTGATCAGTTATATGGCGGACCGCAGAAACTAATCTTGCGTCAAGCATTGCACGCGACCAGTTTGAAATTTATGGATCCATTTACTAACCAACAGGTTGCTGTTCGGGCACCACTACCACCAGATATGGCGAACATATTGGGGCCAAAATAAAGCCACTGTAATCGCTTACAAACTATAATAATATTATTATGGATTGCGGGTTTTAAAATAAACGTTAGTCAGGAGTAACATTATGCGAGCATTATCGATTAAAAATCCATATGCTTTTGAAATTTTGGAGGGAACTAAGAAAATTGAGTATCGCACATGGTTACCAGGAGATGTGACCAGCTTTTTGTTGGTATCATCCAGTAGACCATCTGGTGTTGATTTTGGTTTGGGTATGCCCAATGGCTACGCGTTGGCTATTATATCAATTGATGGCACAACAACAACCAAGGATCGGGATGGCTATTATCACTGGCAGGTTGTTCCTAAGATGCCAATTGAGCCTTTCAAGGTCAAAGGAAAACTGCACTTTTATGATGTGGATGATAAGTTGATCAAACCACAGCCACAATTAGTGCAATCGATGGCAGCATTTTTAAAAGATGATAAAAGTGCTGCGGGCAAAAAATATTTTGACCAATTTTTAATCCCGCTAGAATTAATTGGCATCGAGCAAATGCCTAAAAAGTATCTTAAAATTTTGGATGATACAAACGGTGACTGGAATACTGTTGCAAAAGAATGGGTTCGAGCTGGTAAATGACACTGTTGTCTGGTGAGGTGATTAGTATGGTTAATTTTATCTTTGATATTGATGGAACATTGATTGATACTTTTGACGTGTATGTTCCTGCCTTAAAACAAGTTCTACAAGGGCACGGCTACTCACCAAGTGACAGCGAATTAGCCAGTGGTTTTGGGATTAGTGGGGATGATGCGTTAAAAAATCTTGGCATTAGAGATATTCGAGTGCGGCAAACAATCTTTAATGAATGGGCCCAAGCATCAGTACAAAGAATTGAGCATGCCACATTGTATCCTGGCATTGAAGCAACGTTGCGCCAATTAAAATTGAACCAACAAGTTAAACTTGTGATTGCAACGTCAAAAACAAAACAGGACTATGAAAATGGATTTCAGGACCGCTATGCCATTGGCCGTTTGTTTGATGCTTATGTGACGGTCGATGATACTACTGAACACAAGCCAAACCCTGCCCCGATTGTCGCAGGCCTTGATAAAGTCAATGCGCAGTTGAACAATTCAATTTATATTGGTGATACAGTTCATGATCTACAAGCAGCACATGCGGCTGGGATTAAATTTGCAGCTGCATTATGGGGCGCCATGCAACCAGAGCAATTAGTGCTCGCAGATTATCACCTCAATGAACCAGCTGATTTATTAAAGCTAGTTTAACAATAAAGTCGGATATCAAGCCTGCCAACTTGAATCCGACTTTGTTTATTATAATTGGACCTATGTTAATAATCTTAAAACGGCCATCGAAATAATGCCGATTACTACAATTATTAACAAACTTTTAGTGATAATGGCACCAGCGACGGTTGGTACTGCTGCACCAAAGTTTAACCAGTTAATGGTCGGCCAGCTGCCTGTTTTAAAAATGAGAATATTTTGGACCACTAAAGCGGTCATGATGGCCACCGGTACAAATGACAATAATTTAATTAAACCACTTGGGAGCACAAAATTTTTGACTAATACAAACGGAACCACACGAGAAAGCCAAGTAACTAGGCCGCATCCCAAAATAGTCAACAGTAAATATGTATTTATCTTCATGTATTTATCTCCATTCTTCCACCGCCATTCCACCCAAGCAGCCAATAATCGTAGCAAGTAATAATGCTATTTCAGGATTTAAAAAGCGACCTAGCACAAACATGGCAATAACTACTAACAAGATTACTTCTAACTGGACGCGCAATTTGCGGCGACGATCGCCAATCATTTGCAGGTATAATAAGCCGATAAACATGGCGACCACTGCAAAATCGAGGCCAAAAGATTCAGGATTTGTGATTAGTTTTCCCGCTAGAGCACCGACCACATAGGCTAACCACCAAACAATGTAGGCAATGACATTAGCCGTGTTGAACCACGCGGGTGTCAGCTTTCCTTTGGTCATCGAGGCCTTGTTCATCCCCAACGCAAATGTTTCATCTGTAATCAGTGTGCCAATAGCGATATTTTGTCGCAATGAGTCGTGTTTAAAATGTTGTGCCATAGAAGTACTCATTAAAATCATCCGGGAATTGATCAGAAAGGTGGATAAGATAATGGCTGAAATCGGGCTGGCACTGACAAACATTGAGGTAATAGCAAACTGGGCCGAGCCGGCATACACAATTAAACATAATAATGTGATTGTTAAGATGCCCAAATGGGCGGTTTGTGCTACGACGCCATAGGCGAGGCCAACACCAATATAACCAAATAAGGTGGGGATGACATCTTTAATTGCTGTTTTAATGGTTAAATCGTCATTCATGGCAGACCTTCCTTTAGTGGGCTGATAATCAAAATTTTAACATAAATCTAATGTAAATTTAATCTTAAACTCAAAAAAATAGAACGTACAATTAATTTATGTACGTTCTAGCATTGAAAATGATTATTTCAGTTGTGCGACAGCTTGTTTTAAAGCTTTTGCTTGATATTCAAGCTGAGCTTGTTTAACAATTTTTGCTTGATCTGTTGCGGACATTTCTGGATTCTTCGTTTTAGCAGCGACAACCTGTGCTTCTACATATTGCTTAGCAGCAGCGGCCATTTTAGCCTTAGCCTGAGTGCTGCCCATTTCCTTTTTCAAGGCTCCAGCTTGGGCAACTGTAATCTTGACCCAGGTTTTCGGATAGCTGAACGTATTTGTACGGCTGATTAGTGTATGACCCATCCCAGACCACATATACAAATATTTATAAAATGAATTCTTGTATTCCCAACGCGTCTCAACGGTTTTCATTGTTGCCTTGGTTTTGTTTGTCCATTTAACTTTGTTATGCGTGAATTCGTTTGCCTGAGTATGTTCAGCATTTTTTTGAGTTGGCTTACTGTTATAGATGTACACATCATCTTTACCAGAAGTACCAACTGGTTTATATAACACTAGTGGCATTGATTCTGAGTTGGATGCTGAATAGATGGTTTGCGTTGTGGCAGTAGAAACCTTATGCATCCCAAAATGAGATTCATAGTTACCGACCATTAAACCAATCGACCCTACGAGAATAATTCCTGTGATCAGTAATGAAGTGATGCGAGTAACAGGTTTAAATGTAAACATTGTGGCCAAGAAGAAAGAAAGCGCACCGATTACTAATAAAATTAAGACCATTAGTTGGCACCTCCTTTTCCTGCTGCAACTTGCGCAACTGTTTTTCCACTGGTATTTTTATCACTGAGAAACATTGAGGTAATCAGACCCACAACGCAAAAGCCAATTGCAATCCAGAAAGCAGCATGATAACCACTCATTGTGGCGTTAAATGATTGCAACTTGTAAGCAAAGGGAGTTTCTGTTAATAGGTGCTTACCCGGTAAATTGTTGTTCGTGACATTGGTTAACACTGATACCAAGATGGCAGTACCAACGGAACTAGCAACTTGACGGGTTGTGTTATTGACGGCAGTACCATGTGAAATCATGTCGACTGGCAAAGCATTCATTCCAGATGTGGTAACAGGCATCATAACCATTGAAATGCCAAACATCCGAATAGCATACAAAAATGTGATGTAAATGACAGGAGTTTGTTTTGTAATCATGACAAATGGTAATGTTCCAAGTGTTAGCATGAACATACCACAGGTCGCTAAACGCTTAGCACCGTACTTATCGAACAAGTTACCAGTAAAGGGACTCATAATTCCCATCATGAGCGCACCAGGTAGCAGGGTTAAGCCTGAGTGGAAGGCTGACATGCCGTGAATAATCTGCAAGTACAATGGAATGACCATCTCGACCCCGACCATTGCCATATTAACAATGGAGCTCAGTGCCGCTGCCACCGCAAACTCGCGTGATTTGAAAACGCGAATTTCCAAAAATGGATGAGTGAGGTGGAGTTGGCGCAGGCCAAAGACGATGACCAAAATGATTCCAAAGATAATCGTTGAAACTACTAATGGATCAGTCCAACCTTTGTCACCAACAGATGAGAAACCGTACAGCATACTACCAAAACCAAGTGTGGATAATATTAATGACCAGACGTCTAACTTAGGACGACCAGTTTCGATAACATTTTTCATGAAGAAAAAACTACCGATAATGACGATTGCCATAATTGGTACGATCATACCGAAGAGGTCTCGCCAGGTAAAGTTATCAATAATCCAACCTGAGAGGGTTGGTCCTAAGGCTGGTGCAAGCCCAACAACGATACCGGCCATTCCCATGGCAGCGCCACGTTTGTTAGCAGGAAAAATTGTTAACATAATCGTCTGGAGCAGTGGCATTGCAATTCCAACACCAACGGCTTGGACAAGACGACCAGAAAGTAATGTAACAAAGTTAGGGGCAGTCCAAGCAAGGATTGTACCAATTTCGAAAATACTCATGGCAACAATGTAGAGCCATTTAGTTGGGAACCGGCTACTTAGAAAAGCACTTACTGGAATCATAATTCCGTTAACCATTAAGAATCCAGTGGTTAGCCACTGAACCGTGGCGGTCGAAATATCGAATGCCTTCATCAAAGTTGGGAAGGCAGTCGTTAAAATAGTTTGATTTAAAACTGTACAGAAAACACCTACAAGTAACAGAACAATCAGCATTGTTCTGTTGTAGGGCTTCCCATTGACATCAACAGCCTTATTCAATGTAAAAACCTCTTTTCATTATTAAAATTGCATGCCTAGTAATATAACGCTTCTTTTTTCATTTGTCAAATAACTTGACAAACTAATTAAAAAATATATACTAAATCGAGAAAATGTGAAAACGCTTTGCTAATAATTGCTACAACTGATGTTATAGTTAGAAGGAGAAAATCGTTTGGAAAAAATACCGGAAGAATTTAAAGGATTATTGGGAAAACCGGAGTTACAATTGGGGATCGGTGATGTGGCGGCAGTGACCGGTGTGTCACAGAGCCAGCTCCGCTATTGGGAGTCGAAAAACTATATTAATTCAATTAAAAATGATGAAAATAAAAACCGTAAATATTCATTAAAAACGGTTGTTGAAGTTCATTTGATCAAAGACTATTTGGACGAGGGGTTTACGCTACCCGCATCCGTAAAAAAAATGCAACAAAGAAAAGAATTTTTAAGTTTTTTGCGCAAAGTGGTCGTTGACCGTTTTGAGGAGTTGACACAAGTTGATGGACAACCAGCAATTGATTTAGGCCCACTTGATGGTCAACCAATGCAACATATCTTTGCCATTTTAGCGGGACAAGAAATCATTCTACGCCTTTTGCCAGCAAAATAGGTATCAAAATTTAAAAACATATGCTAATCTAAGCATGAAGGCTATAAGTATCGGGGCAAAAAACTTCCCGCGTTCTATCTAGTTTAAGTTGTAATGAAGTGTTGGAAAAAATTAAAGTTAATTTGAACAGCGCCAAGAGCGCTTGATTATTAATTCAAAAGAATTAATAAAAAATCGATCTAGATTGCAACCAATTGTTGAATTTCAAATTTTGGATTTCGATTAACCCGGTCGCCTTCATTGCCTGAGTTGCGGGACTCAGGTTTTTTTTGTTCCAAGACCGATACTATTCGTTAACGAATTGACTTTTCCGTGCTACTATTAGAGGTGTAACTTAAAGTGCGATACCAGATTCAATTTGATACCACATGGGGCAAAGGTATTAAAAGGAGCAGTAAAATGAATGAAAAATTAGTTAAGATCAACGATTTGAATAGTCAGTTACAGCAAAAGGCGGTACGTGATTTTGCGCGATTTTACATCAGACTGTTCAAACATGAAAATCTAGAAATTGTTGCTAACGCGACGGCTGGGCACTTTTTGGTTGATATCAATGCGGTGATTGACCGTAATCGCAATATTGATTTGGTCGAGTTACTGGCTAAGAGCAGTACGTTATCGTTTAATCAATACGTTCAAGTACTAAAAAAAATTGATCAAGGGTATTTTGAAACGGGTAACGCCGAAATTCCTTGGGACCAATGGGAGAAGCAACAACAAAGCAAGTTAGCAACAGCTTGATCAATGCTTAACGAACTCGAATCACCTAATCTGGTGGTTCTTTTTTTTACTGTTAATGCTATTATGTGGTACAATAATTTAGACTTAATCATCGTGCGGATAAATAGAAAATAAAAGAGTTGTCTAACGTTCGACTGGCAGCTCATCAATGCGTTATGGCAACGAGGTTTCATTTTGGCTTTTTAGGTAAAAATTCTGGTTCGAAGTGTGAAACAAATACTTTCTATTTATAAATTAGCCCAAACTAGTTAAACTGTTTAAGCTCAGAAGTACATATATTAAAATTAAAAGGAAGAAAAGGTAGTTATGCGAAAATTAAATATAAATAACAACGAGGTCGCGTTTTATGCGATGGGTGGTCTTGGTGAAATTGGCAAAAACATGTATTGTGTCCAGTTTCAAGACGAAATTATTGTCATTGACTGTGGGGTATTATTCCCGGAAGATGAGTTATTAGGGGTCGATTATGTCATTCAAGACTATTCATACCTCGTTGAGAACAAAGACAAGATTAAGGCCATTGTAATCACTCATGGTCACGAAGACCACATTGGTGGTTTGCCGTTTTTCCTCCAACAGGTGAATGTACCAATTTATTCTGGACCATTTGCGTTGTCGTTAATTCGCGGCAAACTAGAAGAAAAACATTTGTTACGTACAGCTGAATTAAATGAAATTGATGAGGATACAGTTCTTAAATTTAAGAAAATGTCGGTTACCTTTTTCCGGACGACACACTCAATCCCGGATACCCTGGGAATTGCGGTTCATACACCACAAGGAACAATTATCCAGACTGGTGATTTTAAGTTCGATTTGACTCCTGTCGGTGGGCTACCAGGTCCGAACTTGCAGAAGATGGCTAAATTAGGTGACGAAGGTGTCTTACTATTAACATCTGACAGTACAAATGCCGAACGACCAGAGTTTACTAAATCAGAGCAATGGGTGGATGTTCACATTCGCCGCGTGTTTGAGCGTATTAAGGGCCGGATCATTTTCGCTTCTTTTGCTTCTAACGTGTATCGGTTGCGCGAAGCTTCTGATGCTGCAATGCGCCAAGGTCGCAAGATTGCTGTCTTTGGACGTAGCATGGAAAATGCCATTGCAGCTGGTCAGGAACTAGGTTACTTAAATATTCCTGATGACTATTTGATTGATCAAAACGAAATTAATGATTATCCACCAGAAAAGGTATTAATCATGTGTACTGGTTCTCAAGGGGAGCCAATGGCTGCACTGAGCCGCATTGCTAACGGCACCCACCGGCAAATTACGATTCAGCCGGGTGATACAGTTGTCTTTTCTAGTAATCCGATTCCGGGTAATACGATTAGTGTTAACCAGTTAATCAACAAGTTGGACGAAGCTGGGGCTGACGTTGTCCATGGTTACGTCAACAATATTCATACTTCAGGTCATGGTGGGCAAATTGATGAAGAATTTATGCTTCGCTTGATGAAGCCTAAATACTTTGCACCTGTCCACGGTGAATATCGGATGCAGAAAATTCACACTCATTTAGCTGAACTGACCGGTGTTCCGTTGGAGAATAGTTTTATCTTAGCTAATGGGGATGTTTTGGCATTAACCAAAGATTCAGCTCGGGTTGCAGATCACGTTGAGGCCGGTGATGTTTACATTGACGGTCGGGATGTCGGTGATAGCGTCGGTAATCCTGAAATCAGAGAACGTCGTTTATTGTCTGAAGAAGGAGTGGTGACAGCTATTGCAGTGGTTGATTTGAAGAATCACCAAATTGTGGCTGGACCAGATATCGTGTCCCGTGGGTTTGTTTACATGCATGAATCACAAGAATTAATTAAAGCAGCGAATCATGAAGTTTTTTGGGCGATTTTAAATACGTTTAAAAATCGAAAGAAGATTGATGAACGCGCATTAAATCGGACGATTGTCAGCCGACTGCAAAAGTTACTTTTTGCGCAAACTGGCCGTCGACCAGTGATCATACCGATGGTTACAATTATCAATAATGAATAGTATCGCTTAGGCTTCAATAGTAAAAAGACCAATCACAATGATTTTGTGATTGGTCTTTTCATGTGACGAATTAAATGGGGGTCGTTTGTTTGGATGCAGTTTTCGATTGATTCGAGAACCGTCATTACCTGCAGGTGGGTAGCGGTGAAGTTGGCATTGCGCTGATTAAATTTAGGGCACACCGAGCCGCTTAGGAACGAAGCACTGTTTGCCTGGCGGTAGATGCTATATAAAAACATAGTTTCAGCATGTAATGTTAATTGGGGGTCGAACGGTATGTTGCGTAACAACTGCCGATTAATTAACATCCCTTCCAATTTCATTGGCACTTGGCCCAGAAGATAGGCTGCAATTAAATCACTAGTATGCGAGAACTGCTGATTTTGACCATTATAACCTACAATGTCAGTTCCATTAGCAACTGCATTTTGGCTAACTTGACTTAACCAGGCTGAATGCACTCGCATTTTCGGATTTAGAAACATGATATATTGACCGTGAGCTTGTGACAAGGCTTGATTATATGAAGTGGCCACAGACTGCCGCATTCTCTGTGAGATAATTGTGGTTGAAATGCCGCTTAATCGCTTGAATGCAACCAATTGCTGATAGGTTTGATCGACTGAGTTATTATCGACACAAATAACTTCAAAATTGCGGTAGGTTTGCCGTTTTAAATCGGCCAATAAAGTTGGTAACACAGCAGCATTATTTTTGACGGGCAAAATCACACTAATCAAGTTCATAAAAGTCGCCTCTTTCATTCTATATTAGTAAATTGTTATCGTATATATTATTATAAGACGAAAATAAATATCTGTCGAGCACTTAACTAATGTGAATGATAACGATTGCATTATATGATTTTTTTATGAAGTGGTCTTAGGGTATGCTTAGCAGCCTTTTACCAATGTAAAAATGCCTAATTTAGAAAATGTAATTTTTTTGTGAAATTGTGTGAGTAACAGATCATTCTTATAGTGACTTAGTGTTACATCTGCATCCCCATTTTACGATAAGATTCCATGCCACCGAGCCAGAGATCATCCATGCTGACGCCCCGCTCTTTTGCAAAAGCTGTCATTAGCGTCTCGTGATCCATTAACTGATATTTATGCTCCGGATCAGCGGGGTCAACGACTTGCAGCTGTGCCATCATGCCACCATCCTCGTGTTCAATAATGTGGCAATGATACATGAATATCCCAGCGACGTCATACCAAACTTTAAGTACCACGTGTTCACCAGGATTCACGCTCACAACATCTTTAAGTCCATATTCATTTGGATAAGGGGCATGACCGTTACGTGATACGATCTTGAATGCCGTGCCGTGCATATGGTACGGATGAATCATGCCACCTTTCATATTATTGGTATTGGTGATGTCCCATAATTGGCATTTGCCTAATGGCATTTTGTAATCAATTCGTTGCATATTGAATTTTTGGTCATCGATCATTACTTCTTCGTCCATGCCTGACATTACCACGTGCTTGACTGGTAGTGCTGCATCAATCTCGGGGCCTGGTACTTCAACCAGGTGTGGTGGTAATTTCGTGTTATCGGAAGCAAATTGGTGGATTCGAAAGTGTACAATTGGGGTGTCGTCAGAATACAAAACGACATCGTCACCTGGCTTGTAGGCACCAAAATCAACAATGATCTCATGGCGCTCGGCACAGGTAGTCATCAAATGTGTAAATTTAATTGGTTCAGGTAAAATACCATCGTCAGAGGCTACTTGTGTAAATTCGAGGTTATCGCTAAAATGCAAGCGCCATTCTCTGCGATTAGCACCATCCAAAATACGCAATCGGAGTCGTTGAGTAGTGACATCAAAGTATGGGTTAATTGTGCCGTTAATCATTGCGGTGGGTCCTTGAACTCCATCAGGATCGTAATCAGCTTGATAGTCCCACTGGTTATTTTCATGGAAACGGCGGTCTTGCAAAATCAGGGGAATGTCATCAATGCCATAGTTACGCGGCAACGGTAATTGAGCTTCTGCATCATCTTGAATTACCACTGCAGTTGCTAGGCCATGCCAGACTTGTGAGGCTGTTGAAGGACATGGATGGGCGTGCAGCCAGCATGTAGCAGCTGGTTGATTGATTTTGAAGGTGACATCACGACTGCCATCTGGATAAACGGGCGCATGACAGCCACCGTCCTCAATTGGTCCGGGAATATTGAGGCCATGCCAGTGAAAGGTGGTTAGTTCCGTTAATTTATTTTCTAAGTGCAGGTGAATTGTTTTGCCATTTTTGAAAATAATTGTTTTACCTAACAGACTGCTATTGTAGCCCCATGTTTTGGTTTTGGCGCCTGGAAGCAATTGTGTCTCGCCAGTTTGTGCGGTGATGGTGTAATACATATCAGAGTTAGTTTCTTGGTCAGGAGCTAATACTGCGGGAATATTAAGTGGTTGTGGTGGCGTTTGTGATTCCTCGAGGGGGACGTAACCACCGTCATGCGTATTAAATGCGGATTTGTCATAAAAATAATCAGTATATACTTTTTCTGCCATATTGAAGCCTCCCATAATTTTAACTTCAATGTCATCATACTATTGTTGCATGGTTTTATATAGGGGAATTAGTTAATTTTGTTTAGGAATACCTAACTTTTTATTTACACTAATAAAACTTGTGATACAATTATAGGTGAACAAAAAGAAAGGGATGCTTAATGATGGATAGAGTAGGAAAAAGTTCACGAAGCCATAAGTTAATTCGCTATGCCAACGGCCCCAGCTTAGAAGAAATCAATAGTACCGTAACGATTCCTAAAAATGCTGGTTTTTTGAAAACACTGTTTGCATTCAGTGGACCGGGAGCGCTGGTATCTGTTGGCTACATGGATCCGGGTAATTGGATCACTTCAATTGGTGGTGGCGCTCAATTTGGTTACTTGTTAATTTCTGTAATCCTGATATCAAGTTTGATTGCGATGTTACTTCAATACATGGCCGCTAAACTTGGCATTGTGACTCAGATGGACTTAGCTCAGGCAACCAGAGCTCACACCGGCAAAAAATTAGGAGTGATTTTGTGGTTGACCACTGAATTAGCAATTATGGCCACTGACATTGCCGAGGTAATTGGTGGTGCCATTGCGTTAGAGCTATTGTTCAAGATTCCGTTAGCGTATGGTGTTTCTTTAACCGTATTGGACGTCTTAATTTTGTTGTTATTAACGAAGTTAGGTTTTCGAAAAATTGAAGCAATCGTGGTTACTTTGATCGCAGTTATTTTGTTGGTATTTTTATACGAGGTTTTAGTGGCCCAACCGCAATTTGCTAGTGTGATGGGCGGGTTTGTGCCGCGACCACAAATTATGCAACATGCCCAATTAACCATGGCCCTTGGAATTGTTGGGGCAACTGTTATGCCACATAATTTATATTTACACTCTTCAATCTCACAAACCAGAAAATTTGATCATGGCAATGAGAATGATGTCGCTCGGGCGGTTAGGTTCTCAACGTGGGATTCGAATATTCAGTTGACCGGTGCCTTTGTGATTAACTGTTTACTCTTAGTGCTCGGTGCGGCAATGTTTTTTGGCCACGGCGAGGGCTTAGGTACTTTTTCTTCACTGTACAATGCTTTAGGTGACAGCAAGCTTGCTGGTGCAGTTGCCAGTCCAGTACTAAGTACATTATTTGCAGTTGCTTTATTGGCTTCGGGTCAAAATTCAACTATTACAGGAACGTTAACGGGACAAATTGTGATGGAAGGCTTTATTCATATGAAGATGCCATTATGGGCCCGCCGGTTGGTGACTCGCCTGTTATCAGTCATTCCCGTTTTGGCCGTGACCATTATATATGGTGGTCAAGAGGCTGCACTGGATGATTTAATGGTTTATTCGCAAGTATTCTTATCAATTGCGTTGCCAATTTCAATGGTGCCACTTGTAGTGTATACAAGCAGTAAGAAAATTATGGGACAACGATTTGTTAATCCATTTTGGGTGACAGCGCTAGGCTGGATCTGTACAATTGGGTTAACGGTATTAAATATTCAATTAATTTTCAGCACCTTGGCACCGTTGTTTTGATGGATGGGCTCAAGAAGGGAATGATTTAATTGGCAATTAGGATTGAACCGCAGCAATTTAATAAAATTCTAGTAGGTGTAGATGACGCTCCAGATGCACACGCAGCGTTTAGCTACGCAGTTGATAAAGCCAAACGAGATGGTTCGGAATTAGGGATTGTTTCGGTATTGGAAACCGCTGATATCAATATTTATGAAGCGATGTCCAAAGACTATATTCACGGCACCCGAGCTCAATTGGAACAACGAATCAATGAGTATGTGCAGGCCGCAGTAGATTATGGTGTTGCGAAGAACAAAATAACAGCGATTGTTGATGAGGGACCTAAACCAGCAGAACGAATTGTAAATCACGTACTGCCTGAATTTCATGCAGATTTATTGGTGGTCGGTTCTGTGGGCAAGGAAGATAGTAAAAAAATGTTCGGCTCGCAAGCCTCTTACATGGCCAAAAATGCGGGGATTTCAGTGACTATTATCCGCAGTTGATTTTTGTGATTCGCATTGTTTAAATAAGTCGTGCTTAAAAGAGATTAAGAAATTTTCTTGGCTCTTCGTCAAGAAGTACTGATGACTTAATTTAAGGACGTAGTCCTTACTAGGCAACTAGTTCTCTTTCAGGAGGATTAGTTGTTTTTTTGTTTAGCTGTTTTAAACTGTTTTTATAATTTATAGAGTAGAAACTAGTAGAAAATGCTACAAGTATCCTAAGTCTGAAATTGGTAAAGTTTCTGAAGCCGTATGCTGTTCGTTTTATTACTTTGATTTTATTGTTACATCCTTCAACGGGACCATTTGTATAACCCTTATAATCTTTGATGAAACTATTAGATATTTCCTGATAATGTCTTCTCAGAGTGAGCTTGGCACGGTTCATTTCTTTTGGAAATGCTTCATACTGAGGATCATCTTTATCTGGCCATATTTTTTGTTTTAGGAGTTGAGCATCTTGATTTTGAATCACGAACAAAATATCTTGATAAAAGTTCTAG
>NZ_AWTT01000024.1 GCF_000876205.1 Paucilactobacillus wasatchensis
AAAAGAGCGAACACTAAATTCGAATTATGAATTTAGTGTTCGCTCTTTTTGATTTAGCCCTAGACATCTGGCCGCACGAGCACGTTTCAACTATTAATACCAAAAAAGAGCCCAAAGAAAATCATTTTCCTTCAAGCTCTCACTTAGCACGAAACTGTTACTTAGTTGTCACTCTAACAACCTGCTCATCTACTACAACAGCATGTTCTTCTTGACTAAACTTCATGTAAGCTACATTTTGCATATTAGTAACAATCACTATCATAGTAGTTTTCTTACCCGCTGTTTTAATAGCAGCTAAATCAGCGTTAGCAAGCATGTCTCCATGATTAATCTTTTGGCCCTCAGTCACTTTGACATCGAATGGTGCTCCGTTCAATTCAACTGTATCAATTCCCATATGAACTAGAACTTCCAATCCATTGTTCGTCTTAATACCAATGGCATGTTTAGTTGGAAATACTGTTAAAACTTCACCAGCCACCGGAGAAACGATAACACCGTTTTCTGGTTCCACAGCATAACCATCACCTAACATCTTTTGTGCAAAAGTTGGATCAGCAACGTGTTCAATATCTACCAGCTGCCCCGCAGCAACACTGTAAAAATTATCAACTTCGCCAGCATTAACTTTGCTGGTAGGAGCTGCCGGTGCAGCTACATTATCTACAGTTGCTGTATTAATTGGTGTGTTTTTTTGGAATAACTTGGTCAATGCATCTGCAACGAATTGCACTTCGGTTCCGATGACAATGTGAATGTTGCTGGCATCCAATACGTTAACACCCGGTGCACCAGCAGCCTTCACCGCTGGAACATTAACCTTATTGGTATCTTGCAACTGCAGGCGCAATCGTGTCGTACAATTATCAATTACCTTAATGTTATCTTTGCCACCAATAGCTGCATATATTCTTTTAGCCGCAATTGTGTACTTATCATCTGTCTCGTCGGTAGTCACGGCTGTGGCAACCACCTCAGGTTCCAATTGTGGTTCGCGTCCTGGTGTCAGTAAATTGAATTTTTTAATAGCAAAATCAAAACCAAAGTAGTAAATCAATGCCATAACGACGCCTTGAATTAACAGCATTAGCGGATGATTAGCTAATGGCATATGCCAGCTAAGTATGTAATCAACTAACCCAGCACTAAATGTAAATCCAGCTGTCCAGTGCATCAGTGCTGCAAAAGCTAATGATAAACCGGTAAATATGGCATGAATTACATATAATGGCCATGCAACAAACATAAACGAAAATTCAAGTGGTTCAGTGACACCGGTAAAAAATGACGCAAACGCACCGGCCATCATTAAACTGGCCACTTCTTTTTTCCGTTCTGGTCGAGCATTGCGATAAATGGCAAACGCACCAGCTGGTAAGCCAAACATCATTGCCGGGAAGAATCCGGCCTGATACATTCCCGTGACTCCCTTAATTCCTTTACTAGCCCAGAAGTTCCCAATATCATTAATCCCGGCTGTGTTGAACCAAAACACCTGATTAAGAGCTTGATGCAATCCAGTGGGAATTAAAAGGCGATTAAAGAATCCATATAGTCCTGCTCCCGCGGCGCCCATCCCAACAAAAAGCTTACCAAACGAAACCAACGCTTCGTAAACAGGTGGCCAGACAAACAGCAAAATGAGCGTTACCCCAAGCATCACTAGCGAAGCCATAATTGGGACTAACCGTTTACCACTAAAAAATGACAATGCCATTGGCAACTTAGTTTCGTGAAAACGATTATAGAGTGCGGCAGCAATTAAACCTGAAATAATACCAATAAACACATTACCACTAATCGCCGAAAAAGCTGGGTCAACTTGGGTCTCTTTAATGCCCAACAACAATGCAACTGATGATGGTGCCAACACCGAAACGGGCACAAAATATGCTACGACCCCTGCCAATGCAGCAGCACCGTCCTTGTTCTCGGACATGCCAATTGCCAGTCCAACAGCAAACAGTAATGCTAGTTGCGTTAAGATGGCATTGCCACCAGCTTGTAAAAATTGAGCGAATGCCCAACTTGCCGGCATATAGTGACCAATTCCGACTAATAATGCAGCTGCTGGCAACACTGCGACTGGGAGTTGCAAGGAACGTCCCATCCGTTGCAGATATGTCTTCATGTTTTTTCCTCCTAAATGATGGTGCATGAATGATTATGAATAATATAGTAACGTTAAAATGCCAGTGTGACAAGCAAAAATCGTCAATTTTTAATTGGTCTATATCACTGTAAAACCGCTATATTAAGCGTTTTCAAGACCCATATTTTTATTGGACTATGCCAATTGCTAGCGCTTACAACTATTGTCATAAACACTTTTTATTATAAAGTAGACCAATTGCTAATGGCTTTGGCATTTGCTTATAATAACTTAGATTTTTAGCGTATTTAATGGTATGTTGGAGGTATTAATTATTGGGAGCGATTCAGATGAGCAGTTATATTGAAGTAAATAAAGAATCGAAACATTACCAAATGGGCGAAACCACCATCATTGCCAATGATGAAGTCTCTTTCACGATTGAATTGGGTCAATTGGTTGTTATTTTAGGGCCCAGTGGTGCAGGAAAATCTACTATTTTAAATATTATTGGTGGAATGGACACACCAACCAGCGGCCAAGTAATCATCGACAATGCCGATATTGCTGAATTTTCAGATAAACAACTAACCGCTTACCGGCGCACTGATGTCGGTTTTGTTTTTCAGTTTTACAATTTGATTCCAAACTTAACCACTAAAGAAAACGTAGAATTAGCGAGTGCAGTCGCACCAAATGCGTTTGATCCCACTGATATTTTGCATGACGTTGGATTGAGTAACCGGATGGATAATTTTCCAGCACAACTGTCCGGTGGTGAGCAGCAGCGAGTAGCGATCGCTAGAGCATTAGCCAAAAATCCCAAACTATTACTAGCTGATGAGCCGACCGGTGCACTGGACTATCAAACTGGTAAGCAAGTGCTCCAGTTGCTCCAGGATGTGAGCCGAAAACGACATAAAACAGTGATTATCATCACCCACAACGCTGCTATCGCTCCAATTGCCGATCGCGTCATTCATATTAACGATGCCAAAGTACGCGAAATCATTGATAATCCACACCCCCAGTCAATCGATCAAATTGAATGGTAGGCGACTGAATATGGTAGGCGACTGAATAATGAAAAGAAAATTATTATTAAAAGCGTTGTGGCGTAACATCTGGGCTACTAAGGGACGAATGATTGCAATTATTCTGATCATCATGCTAGGAACATTAATGTTTGTCGGCATAAAATCAGTTGGTCCTGATATGCACCAAAGTGCCAACCAACTGTACAAACAGCAAAAAAGTGCTGACTTGACGATCACCTTCACCACTGGTTTCACCAACCATGACCTAAAATTAGCACGGTCAATCAAGGGCGCCCATGTTCAAGCTAGTAAAACACTATTTAGTTTGGACGAACAAGATAGCAACGTTGTCCAAGCCCTCTCCTATTCAAGCACAAATAAACTTGATCGTCCTCAATTAAAAAGTGGTCATTTACCACGCCATAACAATGAGATTGTGTTAGATCAAGTTGCCGAGCAGCATGGCTTTAAAATTGGACAAACATACCGCTTAAAAACGGGACAATTAACCCGCAAGAGCTATCGGATTGTGGGTTTTGTTTCGTCGCCACAGTTTATTGATAACCAAACGCGTGGGAACGCTAATATTGGCAATGGCCAGGTTGACTATTTTGCTTACATTCCACAAAGCAACTTCAAACAAACGGTCTATTCAACAATTGGGATTAAATTTAACAATCTAACAAACTACTCAATTTTTTCTGCTAATTATAAACACACTTTGAAAAGAGACCACAAACTTCTTAAAAAAGCATTCAGTGGTCGGGCAACACAACGAACGCAACAATTAATTAATACTGCCAAACAAAAATATAGTGCCATGGGTGTGAGTTTATCTACCAGTCAGTTAACTAGCCTGACTGCCAAAAGTCATACCAGCTACAGTATTACCAATATTAAAGAACGTCCTGGTGTTAGCGGATATTTCGAGTTGACCGATCGGATTACTTCGATCGCCAATGTTTTTCCGCTCTTTTTCTTCCTGGTTGCCGCATTAATCACTTTTACAACGATGACCCGGATGGTTGAAGAAGACCGGCTTCAAATTGGTACACTAAAAGCACTGGGCTATCATAGAAATGAAATTGCCACAAACTATTTACTATATGCACTGATTGCAGCAATTTTAGGTAGTCTGCTGGGTGTCGTTATTGGGACAAAGACACTGCCACAAGTTGTTTATAATGCAATGCATCAATATATTTTCACCGCACGGCCGTTGTTGTATAGTCAGTCAGCAATTACACTAGCAACGATCTTTTCGTTTTTGGCAACCTTTATAGCAGTTTTAATTGCACTCCTGGCAGAATTACGTGCTAAACCAGCCACGTTACTATTGCCCAAAACACCCAAAAATGGGCAACGAATTTTGCTGGAACGATTTACATTACTATGGCGCCACCTTAGTTTTAATGCCAAAGTTTCTTACCGTAATTTATTTCGGTTCAAATCACGGATGTGGATGGTAATTATTGGTATTGCCGGTGGTACTGCACTGATTTTAACCGGTTTTGGTCTACGTGATTCAATCGGCGCAGCTAGCACCCAACAATTTGGCAATATTACAAACTACCAAGCAATCATGATGGCTAGTCATGCCAAACAAGACAAGATTGACGAAGTATTACAAGCCAACAAGTATTTTCATTCTGCCACGCCAGTTAACACTGAAACTGTTACTGTCAGCAAGGGCAGCACTCAAGTGGCACAAGTAACACAGCTGGCAACTAGCAAGTCGAGTTCCATCAAAAAATACATTAAATTAGAGTCCAGTCAGTCTAACCAAAAATTGACGTTATCTGACAATGGCATTATTTTAACCAAAAAAGCGGCCCAAAAATTGAACGTAACTGCCGGCGACCGAATTAAAATAAAAACCGCCACAAATCAAAGTTATTCGGTTAAAGTAAGTGCCATCGCGAATAATTATACTGGTAATTTTGTTTACATGAACGCAACTCAATTCAAGCAAGCCACCGGCGATCGTTATCAGGCAAACGCTCAGTTACTCAAATTAAGCAGCCACCTATCAAGTACCCAAGAACATAAATTAGCCAAACAATTAATTGCTCATGGTGCTGAAAATGTAACCTATATTTCCGCACAAAAGAAAATTATTGATCGCGAGGCGAGCACCCTAGATCCGATTGTCTTTATTTTCATCATTTTATCCGCTTTGTTGTCGTTTGTGGTCTTATATAATTTGACCAACATTAATATCTCTGAACGCATTCGTGAACTATCGACCATCAAAGTTCTCGGGTTCTTCAATAGAGAAGTAACCCTCTACGTGGCACGTGAAAACATCGTTTTGACAATCGTTGGTATTTTATTAGGATATGGACTAGGCAATCTATTAACTGAATTTATCCTGCAAAAAGCAGCTTCCGATGCTGTTATTTTTCCACTGGTAATTCATTGGGGCGGATATGCAATCGCCGCCATTCTCACCATCATATTCACAATTATCGTCACTATTTTTACCCATTTTAAATTGACAAAAATTGATATGGTCGATGCGTTAAAATCAAACGAATAATGTTATTTAAGGAGCTTTCATGTATAAATTATTAATTAGCGATCTGGATGAGTCGTTACTAAACGACTCTGGCAATATTTCCACCAATGATTTGGCAACGATTAAATTAATGCAACAGCAAGGAGTCAAATTCATCCCGAACACCGGACGCGGCTTTGCATCGGTTCAACCATTGCTAAAACAAATTGGCACCTTCAAACAAGCCGGCGAATATGTGATTTCATATAATGGCGGTGTGATTGTGGAAAACAGTGACAATCACGTCTTGACCAGTCACTACCTGCCACATCAAATTGTGGCCCAAATTTATCAACTAGCACGATCACAATCTGATTTGGGCGTCCATATTTATACACTTAACGATGTCTATGTTTATAATATTGATAATTACGAACAAGCCTATATCGATTCGCGTAAAGTTCAAACAATCGAGTTTAATGAGCCTACCTTGGACAGCCTCACGACCAGCCCAATTGTCAAAATCCTCGTTGAAAATCTCGATCATGACCGTTTAGTTGAATTTCAAAAACTAATTCTTGCCAATATCGCCATCCCCTTATCACAGACCTTCTCATCTAACCGCTACTTGGAGTTTAATCCGACTGGAGTAGACAAAGGGAATGCTGTGCTGGAGCTGTGCCAAAAACTTGCCATTGAGCCGGCCGATGTCATCACATTAGGCGACAATGATAACGATCTACCAATGATCAAGACTGCAGGAATGGGCGTCGCCGTTAGTAACAGTATTAATTCGATCAAAAAAGCCGCCCAGCTAACACTGAAGGCGACTAATAACGATAATCCAATTACTGAAATCTACCAGACCCTGTTCAATTAATTTGCAGAGGGATGATATGCAATGTAACGGTTAATAAAATCAGCCACATGTTCCTTATAAGCAGCTGGATCAATCCAAAAGCTTTCAGCGTGTGTAGCATTTTCAACCATCCATTTTTCTTTAGGGCCCTTAGTAGCAGCATAATTATCTATTAACATTTCTACCGGCACATAAGCATCCTTTTGTCCGTGAATAAATAAAATGGGTAAACGATTATGTTTTAATTGTTCAACCGACGAAACCTGTTTTAAATCAAACCCCTGGCGCTGGCGATTCAAAAAATCAACCGCCGGTACAAATGGATATTTTGGCAGGTGAAATGTCTTTTTAAGCAGGTAGCTCATTTCATCATTAATATTCGAATAACCGCAATCAGCGATGATGCAGCGAACCTGCTCGGGTAATTTTTCACCACTGAGCATTTCAACTGTCGCGCCACCCATTGATACACCAAATAAGGTGATCCGGGAATCTGTTCCAACTGTGTTGATAATTTTTTGAATCCATTCTAGATAATCTAACCGGTCCAACCAGCCAAATGTAATATACTTACCGGCTGATTTACCGTGCGCCCGATCATCTGGTAATAACACGTTATAACCCAGTTCATGGAACATTTTGGCATAGTTAGCCATTGTTTCACCATTACCCTTGTAACCGTGAGCAATAATCACTGTGTCGGTGGTGGGTTCTTCTGCCGCCAAATAAGTCGCAATTAAACGATGTTTCGGTTCCATTTGGTGTAGCTGCCACATTTCCGTCGGCTGGTCGTGAAGCCAATTCACGTAAGAATAATAATCATCGGCGTATTTTTGCTTTTCAGCTGAGGTTTCAGGAACTTCATCAACTCGGTTAAAGGCAAACTTATACAGATGACGTACCATTTCGTCCGTTCCAGCGGCCACTACTGCTGGCATTGTCAGACTCATTGCTGTTAATTTTTTCATTTAATCGCTTCCCATCGTTCTTATGCTTGCGATCTAGTTTAACGCTTTTATTGTTAAAATGTTAAGCGAAAGGTTTTGATTAGATCTTTTTTTACTACCATTCCTTTTATTTCAATTGGTTAAACGTGTAAATCAGGCCAGATATCTAGGGCTAAGCTAAAAATTGGGCATACTAAATTCAAAATACGAATTTAGTATGCCCAATTTTTAACTTAGCCTACGATATCTTAACGGCCTGGTTTACACTCTACATTAGTCCCAATAAATGGAACCACAATGTCATTACGATTGCTACAATGAACATTACTCCAGTTAGTGGGATTCCTAACTTCATTACTTCTTTTTGAGTATAACCACCAGTTTCTGGCTCGTTACCAACTAAAATTGCCAAGTTATGGAATGGCAAAATATAGTGGAGGTTAACTACTGAGAAGATCAATAATGAAATTGCCAATGGACTAACACCTAGGTGTGAAGTAGCAGCCAAGATGGCTGGAATTGTTACACCCATTACGGCAATAACTGAACCCATAAACATATGGATAAAGATTGCAAAGACCGTAATTAGGAGTGCCAACAAGAAGATGTTGTGTGGCATTGACGATGGCAACAGTGTATTGGCAATCCACTTATTCATTCCGGTGTCACCACCAACATCACCAAGTGCCATGGCAGATGTCAAGAACACCAACACGTTAACGGGTACGCCGCCCCATGATTTAGCAGTTAAAACTTCACCAATCACTGGCATACTCATCAGCAATGCAACGATAAACGTAATCCAACCAACATCGATACCAGTAACACCACTTGTCAACCACAAAATGATGGCAATCGCTAACCAAATAACTGTTCGTTTCTCAGTCACCGACATCTTGCCAAGTGCTTGTTGCTTTTCACGCAGCACGTCAAAGTTAATTTCAACGGGCTTTGTTGGCTTGAAGATGGCCATGAATAACAGCATTGTTAAGATTGCTGCAATAATCATTGGCACACCCATGTAGATAAAGTACTTAACGAAAGTAGTTTTAACACCAGAATCTGCCACAGCTAGTGGGTTCAACGTTGAATCACCAGTTAGAAACATTCCTGATAATGGACATGCAGCTGCAAAGACAGCCAGTCCAATTTTACGCCGATCTTCCGCCGGCATATTCGCACTTTCGGCCACCACGCCCATCACGGACATGATCAAAAATGCACGTGGCCATGGATGTGGAATTAAGAGCGCTAAAATACCGGTCAAAACGAAAATAGAAACAATGATTCCATTCCACGAGCGCACGAATCTGATAATGAATGAATAAGCAATTCGTTCACCAAAACCAGAATCTCGCACAGCACCAGCAATTAAATAGGCACCCATTACCAACCACATGGTCGAACCAGTCCAAGATGTTGAAAATACCTGAACGGGAGTTGCAACATTTAAGATAATCAATAGCATCATGTAAATACCACCGACAAAGGCTGGTTGAGCAACTTGCATTGCCCACCAAACAACCGTCATCAATGTTAATGCCAGGTCTAATTGTCCTTTAGCCGAAATACTGCTCAGTGGTAATAAATATATCACTGCAAATACAACTATTCCCGAAATAAAGCCAATTGTCCTTTTTTTCACGATCAGTTCCTCCGAATATCATTTAAACTTAAAAATGGCAATAAAAAAAGAACGCGGGAACGAGCAATCGTTGCTCGCGCTCTTCAATTCATAATCAAATGTTATTTAAGATACTTTTCCCAGTCGTCAACTTTCTTAAATTGAGCTCGTTCAAACTGGTCTTTCATATCAAATGGAACCGTTCCATCAATTACTAGCTTCGATGACATTCCACGGAAGCGAATTGATTTAGGATCGTATTCTGGTCGTTCGGATGGGTCAAGTGGATGATTACGCATTCCCGGTAAGACCATAATATCTTGGTCAGCTTGGAAACGTGTGTTAATCGTCCAGATCACATCATTCATATCCGAAATATCCACATCTTCGTCAACTAGAATAACAGTCTTCAATTCCTTGAACGCTGAAAATGCCAATAATGCAGCTTGACGTTGAATTCCTTCATCGGCTTCATTTTCCTTATGAATTTGCATGATCGTCATTAGCTTACCGCCACCTGCTGGTGGATTATAAACGTTAACAACCTTGCCTGGAATGGCCCGGTCAACTAATTGCATGATACTTGCTTCAGTTGGAATACCGGCCATGCTGACATGTTCTTCACTAGGTCCGATAACAGATTGCATGATTGGGTGATCCTTACGATGCGTAACGGCAGTAACCTTGATTACTTGCAAAGCTGGATTAGCATCCCCATCATAACCAGGGAATTCAGGCATTGCCTTCCCAGTATGAGTATTGATATCTTCTTGAATTCGCTCGTTTGGCATAATATATCCTTCAAGCGTATATTCTGAACGGGCAATTGCCTTTTCATCAACCGTTAAACCAGCAACTAAATCAACTGCTTGCTGACGGATAGCACCGGCAACACCTAATTCGTTATAACCAAATGGCGTTGTAGGTGGCTCAAAAGTAGCCCCAATGGTGATGGCTGGATCCAAACCAATGTTAATTGTGATTGGCATTGGCTTGTTAGCTTTCTCGTATTCTTGTGCAAAAGCACCAATATGACGGCCACCAGGCATAATATAAATACCAATCTTATCTTTACCTTCTAAGACCATCCGGTGAATGGTAACATCACTCTTAGATTTGTCCATGTTAGAACCTAGCACAACACCAACCGTGATGTATGGGCCAGCATCTTGAGGTGTGTTGGTAGGTGCGGCAACTAATTTACGAATGTCAAAATCAGCGTCAGTCGCACGATGAACAACTTCATGTGCGGGGGCTTCATCTTCAGCAACATCCTGGGGCCAGACTGGATTTGACACCGCCTGATTTAGATACTTGCCTAATGTTCTGTATTCTTGGTGGAACATTTTGCCCACTCGTTTACGACTGGCCATTAAACCAATCAAAACACGAACATCGGGGAAACCTTTAACATTGTTGAACATCATTGCAGGTCCTTCTTGCGTTGGACGTTCAACTGTACCACCGGCACCAATGTAACGGTACACGCCGGCTAATTCTGATTCAGGATCAACTTCAACATCAGTTTCATGATATTGAGCTGGATCATCTTTAAGTTCAGCTAATACACTTCTCAAATCATACTTCTCAGCACTCATTAATTTCATTTCCTTTCTTATCGACTAATTTCATTGTAACTGCTTTCACAAATGGTTCAATTCAAGTTTCGCATCGTCTTATTCCAAAAGAGAATAAAAAAGAGCCCGCTAAGGCTCAAAATTAAAATTATTAAAATATTTTACAAATAATTGGCTCACAGCTGCATTCTTGCTGGGTGATACAACTATTTGTAGCTTGCTGAATATCCGTGGTGCAATCGGGCGCATTACTAGGTGATCAGTCATAAATGGTTGGGCTGATTTTTTAAACAAAAATGTCACGTGTTGTTCGCTATTCACGATCCCCATGATTGTGTTAATGTGCGTACTGTAAAACGATATTCGTGGAGTAAAACCAGCCTGTTCAAACAACTCACTAATTTTTTCAAAAATGCCCGAACCCCGATTCAATGAAATCAAATTTTGATTAAGAAGGTCAGTAACACTAATTTCTGACTTTAACGCCAAGTCAGAATGTGCCGGAACAATTGCCATTAACTCGTCTTCATCCGCGGTCACCACTTGATAATCAGTGAATTTCATCTGATTAAGCTGTAAATCACGAATAATTCCGATATCAATGGACCGATTTTCCAGCTTCGACAGTAATTCTCTCCCCTCAACTTCTTACAGCCGAATATTAATTTGGGGATAATCCGCCATGAAATGGGTAAACAAGTCCAGGAACGCTTGATTGGCAATTACAGGAATACTAGCAATCCAAAGACTACCACGTTTTAAATCTTGATAATCCTGAATTTCATTTTGCATCAAATGATATTGTGTCACCATCGTTTGCGCATAACGAAAAAAAACTTCGCCTGCGGCCGTAATTTGAATTTTGCGCTTATTTTGTGTATCAATTAACGGCGTGGCTACTTCTTGCTGCAGCAGTTGTAGGTGTTTCGAAAACGCCGATTGCGTTAAATGATTGAACGCCGCCGCATCAGAAAAATTTTTAAACTGATAAACCGCCAAAAAGTCCTCGAGATATTCGATTTTAATGATGTTCACCTCATTGCATGATGTTTATGCACGTCAAATAACCGTATACCACATTAATAAGGATGCCTTCACCATTTTAAGGGAAAGCATCCTTATTTTGACGTACTACTACCCAATATATTTGCCAACAGCATTTAATTTACCTAGGACACTGCGCTTGTGCGGGGATTGATTGTCAATCACCTCAGTTAAATCACTCCCTGCTGTATTGCCATGGTGTTTGCCACCTTGCCAAGCTTCAACATCACTAACATCGTAAACAACCCCATCAATCGCAACGTATGCTTTAGCACCGTTTTGACCATCAAATTGGGCTAATTGTTCTTTTGTAAAAGTCTTATCCATTGTAAAAAATCCTCTCGGTTAACTGGCATTATATGATTTTATTTCCAAGATTACTGAATCATAACTTCATTATGCCACAAGCAAAAGGCTCTGGACGAAAACTTTTCGTTATCAAAGCCTTTTTAAGTAATTCTTAGTAACACAACGGTTAATCTATGTCACTCTTATTGAGCGATAAAACCACCATCAATCACAAATTCAGCTCCTGTAGCAAATGAAGAGCCATCGCCGCCCAGATAAACACAGATATTACCGATATCTTCTGGTTGACCAATGTGACCAACAGGTGTGGCTTCACCGAGTGCAGGTTTCATTTCATCAGGAACAATCTTGGTGTCAATGAAACCGGGATGAACCGAATTAACCCGGACATTATATTTATTTTTACCCGCGTCCAGGGCGGCTGCTTTGGTTAGCAGTCTCGTGCCACCCTTGCTTGCATTATAAGCAGCATTATCAGTCACGCCAACAAAACCTTCGATTGACGAAATATTAATAATCGAGCCACCGCGACCCTTCATGGCTAACATACCATGCTTAACACCCAAAAACGTCCCAGTTAAATTAATGTCGATTACCCGATTCCAATCTTCCAGCGTTTCTTGGTCAACAGGACCTGGGGTGGGAGCGACACCAGCATTATTGACGACAATATCAAGATGGCCGTACTTGTCGACCGTTTCTTTAACTACTCGTCTCCAATCATCTTCGTCTGTAACTTCAAGTGTTTGAAATTCTGCGTCATTTTTGTACTGAGCCAGTAATTCATTGGTCTCATCATATGGACGATGACCAGTCAATACGACCTTGGCGCCTTCTTCTAAGTAACATTTAGCAATGCCTAACCCAATGCCAGTTGCTGCACCAGTGATAATTGCCACTTTATCAGTTAATTGTTCTGCCATTTTATCAGCCTCCAGTTAAAATATAATACAAGTTCATACTATCACAAACCTTCTTCAATCGTAATCAAATTTGCATAAATTTTTGGTGTAATTATGAGTTTTAACCCGCACTGTCTGCTACAATTGTAGCGGGAACTAAATTGGAGGAGTAATCAATGTTATATATCACACTAACAAGTTTAATTGCACCATTATTAATTTGGCTAACCTTCTTAATTAACTGGCCAACTAAGAACAAAGTTTTTCCACGAACTGCCAAAACAACACAGGAAAAAAAGAGTGCTAACCAACCGATTGGCGAGAAATTTACATTCCAATTAGGATTAGCAGTCATGATCTTGTTTATCATTATTAAATCACTAATTACCTATTTTTACCTCTCATCACGAAACACCCTTTCGATTTTGGGAGCAAACTTAATTTGGGGAGCAATCATGCTCGCCATCATGATTTTTTTCAACTTGAATTCATCTAATCGAATCTCAAGTAAAAAGAATCAAATTAAAATTGGTGGTGCCATTCTAGTAGTGTTATTGGCACTCGTCGGTTTCGGGGAGGCTCACTCGTACCTTTCTGTTAAACCAGTTGCAAATAGTATTAAATCTACCAAAATTGCGAGTGAATCAGCACCAACCTTTAAAAAGGGGGTCACACCCGTGGCATTATCGCCTAAAACAGTTAAAAATCGGATGAATAAAAATATGAGTGATGTTCCTAATTCACAATACTTTCAACTTGGCGATATTCAAGCTCAGTATTATAAAGGGAAACCAGTTTATATTGCCCCTGTTGAATTTGACGGCCTGTTTAAATATTATTCAGCACATCAAACAGTCCCCGGCTATTTTATTATTGATGCCACTTCGGTAAACGCCGAACCACACTTTGTCAAAAAGGACATTAAATACACCAACACCAGCTACTTCAATCGCAATGCCTGGCGCAGAATTTATTCACAACACCCAACTTGGTTAGCCGCTAATGGTAGCCAACCGCAGCTTGAAGTGGATGATAATGGCACTCCTTATTATGTCCAAACTACCTATAAATCGATGGCGCTCAGTCACCGAATTAACTATTCTAAATTACACGTCGTTGCACTGAATGCTGAAACTGGCACGACTAAACTTTACACGTTAAAGCACCTGCCAAAGTGGATCGATGAAGGTATTACTACTGAAGTGGCTGATTCCATGAACGAGGCCTACGGTAAATATCAACGCGGCTTTTTAAATATGTATTTAAGTAAAACTGGAATTCAATTGCCTACTAGTGACAGTGTGATTTCAACATTTGACAAACAAGGCAACGTACAGTACTTTACTGATTTCACCAACCCGCGTTCAGATGCCGATAGTGCGCTTGGCTATTCAATGATTAATGCCCGCACGGGAAAACTGGTCTACTATAAGACACACGGAATTATGGATTCAGATGGTTCCAAGGCAAACGCCAATAACAACTACAAGGCACAACAGTGGAAGTCATCGATGCCGGTTATTTACAACATTAATGGTAAGCCAACTTGGGTTCTTTCCATTTTGGATGATACAAATGCTTTTCGCGGGTACTACTACATTGACGCAGCTGATCAGTCAGTGCACGCCACTGGTGACAATGCCAATGAAGCGGTCGAAAACTTTAGGCAAGCTTTGATTGATAACGGCAGTAATGCTGGCAATACTTCGCAGGGAACTAAGAAACAACTCTCTGGTAAAATTGATCGCGCAGTAATCACCACTAAGGGCAGTAGTCAAGTACTGCTGTTCACCTTACAGGGCAGCAGCACTGTGTACACAGTCGATGGTGAAGATTACCAAAAAGCACTGTTAACTCGGGCCGGCGATCAAATAAAAGGAACAGTACGCATGGCCAATGGCAAGGCTATCGGTAACGTGACCAAATTTGTGAACAATAACTTAAAATAAGTTACCAAAAGAAAAGTGCCATCTAACTAATAATTTCGGCTTAACCGCAATTGTCAGTTAGATGGCATTTTTAAATTGATGCATGTTAGGCTGTCATCTTTTCAATTTGTGAATAGGTTTTAACATCCAAATGAAGTCGGTGCTTTGGATTTAGTTGTTCTTCTTGTGCTTGTGCCTCAAGCGTGGCTAATCGTTCGTCACGTTCTGATTCGGAAGCAAACCATTCTTGTGTGTTCCAGTCAATGTAGCACACATCCATTTCATCACGATGATAAATATTAATTCCATATTCCATTATTAATACCCCCTATTAAGTTATGAACAAATCATAATGGTTATTAGAATAATAGGCAAGAAAGAAAACGCTTTCTTTAGACTTTCTTAATATATTGGTATAGTTTGGTTTAACGGTTTACTACTGACGTTTTAAACGTTTTTTTATAATTGGTATAGCCTATTTTTTTAATTCAATATATTGCGTGTCAGCAGCTAACACAAGTTTGCTAGAGCCACTTTATAACTAGTTGAATTCGTCATTTATCGAAAGCCTTCTCCTGTCATTTAATCTCGCAAATTGATCCAAGAAACAATGGTGTAAGCTATCCCAATAGCGTACAATTGTAGTTAAATTAATTCGAGAGGTTTACTAGTATGAGTTCATCTTCATTTACACAGGCCAACCTAAAACCAGTCATCAAATGGGTCGGCGGTAAGCGGCAACTACTTAAGCAGTTGTACGATTTGATGCCCGCTAACTACAATAATTATTTTGAACCATTTTTAGGCGGTGGCGCGCTATTCTTTTCGCTTGCACCCACCAATGCAGTGGTTAATGACGCTAACGCTGCTTTGATCGAGATGTATGAAGTTATTCGTGATCATCCAACTGAATTACTCAATTATTTAACTGTCCATGCCCAAAAAAATAGTAAAGAATACTATTATACAGTGCGCGAAATCGATCGCAATGGTCAACTTGGCGGTCTCAATAAAATTCAGCGAGTTGCACGTCTGATTTTCATGCTAAAAGTGGACTTCAATGGGTTATATCGTGTCAACAGCAAGGGCCAATTCAACGTTCCCTATGGCCGTTACAAAAATCCCAAAATTGCTAACGCCGAGAATATTATGACTGTCAGTGCTTATTTCAACTCGGCTAAGATCACATTCTTGAACGAAGATTTTGCCGATGCAGTTAACACTGCCGCTAAAAATGATTTCGTTTACTTTGACCCGCCCTACATTCCGGTGAGTGTTACTTCTTCGTTCACCTCATACACGGCAGACGGTTTTGGGATGAACGACCAAGAACGATTGCGAGATCTGTTCTTTGCACTGCAGCAAAAAGGTGTCAAAGTAATGTTGAGCAACTCAGATACAGAGCTAACACGAGATTTATATCAGGGCGCCAACTTTCATGAGGTTCAAGCAAGTCGCTCAGTTAATTCTGACAGCAGTAAACGCGGTAAAATTGGTGAATTAATAATCACTAGTTACTAATTGGAGGATGAATATTTTGATTAAAGGCGGAATTGGCGGTGCCAACACGAACCGTGGTGGACTTGAATTTGAAAATAGTACCGATTTGGTGGCCAGAATTAAACGGGATTTATCTGGTAAATATCAGTTGCAAGACCACCAATATGCCATCAAAAACATTGTCATTAACTCGTCCACCCCTTCGTATGATGTGGTGCGAATTGCTGATAATAAGTTAATTGGCATTATTACAAAACAAAACGCATTTTATAATGCATTGAAAGAAACCACTGGTCTATCAAATACGAATAATAAACGGTGGAAACCTGATGAGGCTTTTTTTAATTTTGAAACCAATACGATTTTTATTGTGGAAAAAAAGTGGCAACAAGCCAGTGGATCCGTCGATGAGAAAATGTTTGGCTTCGTCAACAAACGCCGCCTGTACCAACGCATTTTCAATCATTTGACGAGTGAACCAAAACCGACCGTCCAGTTTTCGGCCCTCTTCAATAGCAGCTGGTTCCTATACAACAACGGTGAAGTGCAAGTACCAGCGTATCAAGATTATTTCGACAATCTCCGCGAAGATGCGATTAAAATTTTCTTTGATAATTATGATTACTGGTGGTTTGGTTTATGACGGTAGACTATCGCGTCGTCAAAAAATATCCAGACGGATCTTTTTTTAGCTTTGCCAAAGGAGCTTTTGATAATTGGCAAGTCAGGTATACCAATTCAGAAGGCAAACAAAATTCACCCAAAGATATTGATTATCTGACAAAACTAAAACAATTAGTTTGTGCTTTATCATCTTCTACAAAAGTCGATTTACCGACAGCCATCACCATCGTCCGAAATGATTTTGTGACCATTTATCATCTCGTCTATCAAAATGCGATTAATCAAAGCGGAAATCCAATTAACCAAGAGTCAGATTTCAATAAGATTGCTAGCTTGTCGCAAAAATATTCGGAAGTATTGAAAACGGAAAAGTTATTTGGCGTTTTATATTTAGCAATGATTTCTGAATGGCATTATACCATTCCCAATTCTATACCTAAGACTCGCAGCTATTATAGACACACACTAAAAGCACTCGCGGTAATGCAAGTTTTACGTGGTGGCATGGATCCCAGTGAAGCGGCTGATTGGTCAAGAAATAAGCACAAATCTAAGACCCCACAAGAAAAAATGAGTGAAATGGGCAAATACAAAATTGACTACAAAAAAATAATGGATGTTAAAATTGATGACACTAAGGAACAATATCCACTGTCATAAAAAGTGCATGTATGCTAATTTAATCTAGCATGCATGCACTTATATTTTGTGGCTAAAAATACAAATTTATATTTTTATTCTAACTGATACAGCTTATCGATCCAATTCTTGCTTCAATGGTACCTCCGCCATTTTGGGTGTACGCGTCATCACTCGTTCATAAATCATATACAAGCTCAGACCGATTAATCCAAACAAGATTGGTCCGACAATTTCTAGGAACAAGTCCCAATAAGCTTTATCCGCAATACCATCGACAACGGTTGAAATGACTCCCGCTAGCAACAATGCATCTACGGCAATTGTCACGACCCAGTACGTGACCGGGCGCTTAAAGATAACGTATGGACGTTGCAAATTAGTCTTCATTTTAAAGAACGGGAATGCAGTGACTAAGAATAAGTATGGTACAGTAGAACTAATATTATCCATTAATGTCAGCACATTATAAAAGCCACCAGCACTACGACCACCAAATGATGTTAATGCAATCAAGACACAGATGACAACTGCTTGGAGCCACATTGCGTTTGCTGGCATGTCAAATTTGTTCAATTCTGGTAATTTACCTGGCCATAGTTGACGTGGCGTGCCTAAGATAAACGATTTGATCGGCATATACACAATGACGAAGAAAGACCCAAAATAACTCAGTAACATTGTAAATGCTGAAAAACGGGCAAACCAGAAACTAAGTGTTTGGCTGGCTGCTGCACTGAGGTTGAACGATTGCCCAACAACTAAGCCTAAATTACTCATCAATACATAAGTAGTGTTACCAAGATTGGCACTCGTTCCCTTAAACATCTGATTCCAGTTACTTGATGCGCCCCAGAGTAGAATCAAAATAGCATAAATCAATGTGATTGCAATGGCGCCCACCACCATTGCACGTGGAAAGTTTTTCTTGGCATTTTTCATCCGGTCTGAAACACTACCCAACGCTTCAATGCCGGCATAAGCGTACACGACAAAAATGATGAACGATAACATTTCTGCTGGCCCTTGATAACCAGTCCGCGGTGATTTAATAAAATTCTGCGCGGTGATCGGTTCTGCAAACTGAAAGTTGTTCTTGGCTAATAAAACGAGACTGACAATGGCAAAAACTGCTGTTAGTGCTAAGGCTGCAATACCACCAATCCCAGCTAATTTGGCCACTTTACCTAACCCACGCGTTGAAATGAACGTAACAACGATGAAGAACGCAATACTCAAAATACCTATCGTTGCAGTGGAATTAAGTCCAAATAATGACCAACTACCAGTTGTATCCTTGCCTGTCAGCGTCGTAGCCAGCATGATCCAAATTTTAGAAACGGTGGACACAATCAAAATCATCCATGAAGCTAACCAAACAAAACCACCAATAAAGGCCCATTTTGGTCCAATGCTATTTTTTAACCAGCTGTAAACGCCACCCTCATCGTTATGCAGCGTGGCCCCATACTCAGCGAACATTAATGATGATGGAACAAAGAATAGCATTGCTGCTAATACGTACCAAATAATGCCGGAAAATCCCATTGTATAATACGCAATTGATGTGTTGTCAAATGCAAATGCTGATGTAAATATCATGAGCATAACTGCAATAAATGATACTTTCTTAGTGTCTTTCATAGGCCTTAATCCTCCATTTTTTTACTTATCCTGTTTGCGAAAACGGCTTTCAACTGCTCGTGCATGTGCTTCCAATCCTTCTGTCCGAGCTAATGTAGTAATTGCTTTTTCCTCTTTGGCGAGTGCATCTGTTGAATAAGTAATGAATTGGGTTCGCTTCATAAAATCTGTTACACCGAGAGCTGAGAAGAATCTTGATGTCCCTCCTGTTGGAAAAAAATGTGGTTTGGTCCGGCCACATAATCACCAACCGGTTCTGAAGCAGCAAAGCCAAGAAAGACTGAACCCGCATTTTTGATGTAACTGAGGTACTGTGCTGCGTTATCAAGCTGAACTTCCAAGTGTTCTGGAGCAATGGCGTTCATGACAGTAAAGGCATCCACCAAACTGTCGACGATTGCGATAAATCCTTGGTCATTTACTGATGCGGTCGCAATCTCTTTTCGTGGTAATGTTTCTAATTGACGATCTACTGCATCAGAAACCTGCTTGGCAAATTTTAAATCTGGCGTGACGAGCATTGGCCGGGCCAACTTGTCGTGTTCTGCCTGGGATAACAAATCGGCTGCTACATTTTCAACATCGGCTGAGTCATCAGCAATTACACCAATTTCTGAGGGACCCGCAATCATATCAATACTTACTTGACCAAAAACTTGTTTTTTGGCGGTTGCAACAAAAATATTACCTGGTCCTGTAATCTTATCAACTCGGGGAATCGACTCTGTGCCATAGGCCAGTGCTGCAATTGCCTGAGCACCACCGACTTGATAAATTTCAGTAACACCAGCAATCTTAGCAGCTGCCAAAACTGATTGATTAAGACCATCTTTTTGTGGTGGCGTCACCAGTGCAATTCGTTTAACACCAGCAATCTTAGCTGGCAAAACGTTCATCAGAATGGATGAAGGATAGGCTGCGGTGCCACCCGGTACATAAACACCAACAGCTGCCAGTGGTGTAATCCGCTCGCCTCTCATGACACCAGGTTGCTCTGTATCAACAAAACCACGTTGTTTTTCTTTTTCGTGGTAACTGGTAATATTTCTTTTGGCTAACTCTAGTGCATCTAGCAAATCCTGCGGTGCATTTTGATAGGCTTCTTCCAGTGCCGATTGTGGAACCTTTAATTCGTTTAATTCAACGTCATCAAACTTTTTTTCATATTCTCGGATTGCTTGGTCACCGTTATCACGAACATTTTGAATAATCGCTGTCACTGCTTGTTCCACTTCTGGCGTACCCGCAGCCACTGCACTTCTTTTTGTAACATATGCCACTGTATCAGCTAAACTTTCTTGTAAAATTTTCATCATAAATCCTCCTTGTAGTTTTTGCCCATTATTCATTTGAACCAAAAAAAATCCCCGAAGACTATCAGTATTGATAATCTTCGGGGACGATTTCACTCGTGGTTCCACCTCGATTTGTTGTCACCTTACGATGCCAACCTCACGTTGCTACCAAGCTAGTCGTCATTAAAAAATGAGAACAGTTGGAGCAACCGTGATAACGCTTCGAGATAGCGGGCCAGCTTAGTAAAATAATTTGTTCAGCTAACCGATATAATCCCAGATGTGATTCACTGTTGTTATCCATCATCCTCGCACTATCAGATGACTCGCTGAAAAATAACTAGCAGCTACTATTCTGGTCAAAATCGTTAATGAGTTATTAAGTTGTTGAATACAATACAACTGACGCATTTATTTGTCAACGATAAAATTAAAATTAGATTAGTACCATCCTATTCAAACACCTGTAAATTAACGTTTGTCATGATTAAATATTTTTAATAAACCAACCTATTTCAAATATTCTCGCGCCACGGCCTCATAAGTATCGATAATCTCAAAATACATCTTTTTGGTCACGTATTCGTTGGCCTGGTGTGCCGTATTATTGCCAGGGCCTATGATTGCAATTTGCATATGATCGTTGCCTTGACTCAATTCAGAGGCATCTGTTCCTAACGAAACCGCCAATGGAATGGCTGGTAACGGCTCTGCAATTGTATCTTTCGTTACCTTACGAATTACCTGGACTAATTTACTATTAGCATCGCTCAAAACTGGTAATTTAGAATCGTATTCTAATTTCAAATTAGTTTTTGGATCCTCGTTCAAGCGGTTAATAATTTGTTGCAACTGTTCAATAATCCAATCATTACTAGCTTCTGGAATGGTTCTAATTTTAGCCTGTAGTGTGGCCACATCTGGAATACTATTGACCTGCTGACCACCTTTAATCACAGTTGGAGCATAGATTGTTTTACCTAAAATCGGTGAAGTAGCCGTTAAGCCAGCATAAAACTTCTTTTCTTCCTCGTAATATTTAACAATGCCATCGATGGCATTGATCCCTAAACCAGGCATTGAACTGTGAGCTGCCTTACCATACGACGTCACGGTTGTCATAATCCACCCTTTATGGGCGTAAAACACAAAGTTTTGTTCAGAATCAGTCTGGTCCGTTTTCACCTTTTCAGTCAATTGAGCTAAATCATCCGGATCAATTCGAGCAGCGCCACTGGCAAAATAATCGCTTAATTCGCGTGTTGGAACCACCGTTGGCTCACCGGTAATCAATGCATCAATATCGTTGGCATAGCCCTCCGTCAATAGCTGATGAGAACCTAGTTCACCGACTTCTTCTTCAATCGTCGCCATGAAACGTAGTGTCCCATTGAGCGCTTGGTTGTTCTCGTGCAACTCGATGATTGCAATGACCATGGCAGCCAGTCCAGCCTTCATATCAGATGTGCCCCGACCATAAATTCGGTCATCAGTAATCTTAGCCTTAAACGGATCCGAATCCCATGAAGCTAAATCACCTTCAGCAACCACATCTTGATGCCCACTAAATGCTAAGACAGGCCCTTGGCCATTCCCAATTTGTACCACTAAGTTGTCCCGATTTTCGGCATACTTTACCTTCTGGGATTTGATCCCATGATCAGAAAACAACTTGATTAAATAATTGGCAACCTGGGTTTCATCCCCACCAACAGTCCGAAATCCAATCAGATCACTTAAAATACCAATTTTTTCTTGTTGGTCCATTTTATTGATCCCTCCTAGCTAGCTTGCCATCGTTAACTGCTTGCAACATTGCAGTTGCGGCAGTGAGGTGAAATTTAGCGCCGTAAATTAACCCACGATCATCGCAGACAAAGTCAGAATGATGTAAGTCGGCTGGACCGTTAGAACCCAAGAAACCATAAAAACCAGGGACAACTTCCTCATATTCCGCAAAATCATCATCGGCGTTTGACATTGTTGCTGGCACGATTTTGACGGTGTCTTGCAATGCTTGTTTTAATAGTTCAGTAACCTGTTCATCATTATCGACCGAACCGGGTCCCTTATCCCAGCCAATTACCGCTTTTTGATTGTATGCTTGTGTAATCTGGTCGACCAATTCATAGAAGCGCTTTTTAGCTAAATCTCGATCGTCACTGGAATATGCTCGAATAGTACCCTTGAATGAAGCGCTATCGGGGATAACATTGTAGGTATGCCCGGCTGACACAGCTCCCACAGTTAAGACCAACGAATCGCTCGGCGAAATATTACGGCTGCGAATAGTCTGCAATGCAGTAATTAATTGTGCCAGCGTCACAATTGGATCGGTACTCTTTTCGGGGATCGCTGCATGTGAGCCAACACCCTTAATCTCAACGTCAAAGTTATCGTTTGACGCCATCAGCTTGCCACTCTTTAACCCCAATGTGCCAACAGGTAAATTGGGCATATTATGAAATCCAGCAATGGCGGAAATGTTTTCAAGTGCACCATTTTTAATCATTTCTTTGGCACCTGTATGCCGCTCTTCACCTGGCTCAAACAGTAACCGAATGGTACCGTTAAATGATGCCTCTTGATCCTTTAATAATAATGCTGCGCCAAGTAATGATGCTGTATGAAAATCATGGCCACAGGCGTGCATCACACCAGCAGTTTCAGAAGTATAGTCAACGCCAGAAGTTTCATCCAATGGCAAAGCATCAATATCGGCCCGCAAGGCAACGTACGGTCCACTGCCAGTGCCAATTTCGGCCAGCACGCCTGTTTTCCCTGCATAATCGAGCACCTTAATATTATTATCAGTTAAAATGCGCTTAATCGTTCTTGTTGTGTCAAATTCATGGTCGGCCAATTCCGGATGCCGATGTAAATCGTGCCTAATTTTGGTCATCCAATTAGCAAGTGATTCGTCTGATAAATCCAAGTTCCCCATCTCCTAGTAATGTTTAAAGCAATTTCAAAAAGATTGACGCAATGACAACAGAAGCAACTGAAACGGTCGCAAAACCACCAACCAGCATTTTAGGTAGCATGTTATCTAATAAATACTTTTGCTCACCCTCATCAGCACCCATGATACCGGCAACTTCGTGAGTCACAATGTAATCAGCTGGGAAACCAAATAGTGCAGTCAGAGCACTAGCAAACGCCATTTCTCGACTGAATCCGAGCGGCTTAGCCAAAAGTGCTGAAGCAAGAAGCATTCCAAATACACCTAGAATAATCATTGTGACGATTGGTACTAAAATACCAACTAACATACTTGGTTTAACAATGTTCAAATTAGAGAAGATATAGGCCAATAGTCCATACATTAACCAGTGGAACACACCGGCTTTTTGCAAAATAGCATCTTCCAACCAACCAAGTTGATGGGCAATAACACCAAATATCAAACAAATAATATATTGGTTAACAACACCGTGCATCAATGCAGCAACCCATTCAGCTAAGAAGGTTAAGATCGCTACTTTAAAAATCATGTATGCAGAAGTCTTATAGCTGCTTGGCATTGAGAACTTTTTACTTTGTTTTTCCTTAGCTGCCTCAAGTTTAGCGGTGGCCTCGGCGGCCTTTGGATCATAGTTCTTCAATAGACGCTTACTTTCACGTTTCAACATGTACGAAGTCAACGGATAGCCCAACATACTGTGAACAACGAACATGGCTACCGGAAAAGCGACCAGGGTTGTGATATGTTGTGCTTTCAAGCCGGCTGTCATTAAGAACGCCGCAACTAACCCACCAGTCAGCGGTGGCACGCTGGCAACAACAGTATGCCAATCAAATAGCAGTAATCCAATTCCCATGGCAAAGATGACAGTACCAATGACCCCGGTTAAAGCGATCACCACCGCTTTCCACTGGGCCAGCAGTTCCTTCAAATTCATTAAAGTACCCATGTGAATCAGAAGAACAGCTTGTGTGATACCAATAAATTGTGTCCCAAATGAAGCGGTAGAAACGAAATTTTTGGGAACAATCGTCCAAAATCCAACTAGAAATAAAACGGCGGTGACAAAGACGGATGGAATATAGGCCTTACTTTTGGTCGAAACCCACTCACCAATCATCATAAAGCCCATTACAATTGCTAAAGATAATACGTATTTCACTCTAATCACTCCTTCTATTAAAAACGGCTCATCTAGCTCTAATTGAATTTTAATGAAACGTTAGTAAATATATTAGCAGTCTGTCACTCACTTGACCACAATTTTTTTAATTTCGTTCATTACTTAAGCCCAAAGCCACTAAAACTTTAATTTCTGAAGTTGATGAGTTGTTGAGAACACCAATTTTACTAAATTAATTTAGATCAAAAAGAATAAAGAATTTATAAGAATCATATTTTTGGAATCAAAAAATGAGCTTTTTAAGTTGGATTACCAACCTAAAAAGCTCATTATATAACTACGAGTTGCCCCATAATACTATGAAACTAAACTATTTAAGATCTAGTTTTTCAACAATTTGCTCAAAAACCTTATCCTGGTTAACACCGGTTAACAATGGAACACCACTGATAACATGATCTCTAATGTTTTCAGGAACGATCGTAGTGCTGACAAATGCATCATAGTCATCGACATGGTTAACTTGTTCAGCAATGTTACCCTTCATCATTTTCACTTGGCTTGCTAGCCCTTTATCTTCTAGGTAACTCTTAATCTTACCTTCTGCAAGAGTTGAAGTAGCAATTCCACTTCCACAAACGATCATTAAAGTTTTCATTATTCAAGATCCTTTCTATGCGGCTTCCTTAGCCTCTGCTGACTGTTTCTTCTTTGTATCATGGAACTTGTTGAACCAAATCATCAATCCTAATGTTACTATACCAATTAATCCAATACCACCCCAAGAGATAAGCTTACCTAATCCAACAATTACCCAAGTTGTCCAAACACCACCATCACTCAGAACTGAGATTGATGAGTTACCTTGGAGGTTAAACTTAGCAGCTTTAGCAGCACCTGTAACTAATGGTGCAACCCATGAAGCAATGTAAAGACTGATAATAATGTTAATTAAACCTGTAACGATCGTTCGGAAAATATCACCACGACATACGGCAGCAATTACTGCGATCATGTACACAATTGTAGCTAAATCACCAAAAGGTAAAACGCTGTTTCCTGGTAAAATAACAGCAACAAATAGTGTCAATGGTACCAAAATCAATGAAGATGAAAGCACAGTTGAATCACCAGTTGCTAAAGCGCTATCCATCCCGATGTAAAGATCACGTCCAGGAAAACGAGATGAAACGAACTTATTAGCCCCTTCAGAAATTGGTGCTAAACCTTCCATCAATAAACCAACCATTCGTGGCATCAAAACTAGGACAGCAGCAGTGCTAACACCTAGTTGTAGTGTCTTAGTAACTGAATATTGTGCCAAAATACCAATAATGATACCAATCAACAGACCCATTACTGATGAATCACCAAAGATTCCCATCCGTTTTTGAATCGTTTCTGGTGTCAACTTAATCTTGTTAATTCCAGGGATCCGGTCCAGTATCCAGTTAACTGGTAAAGCTAACAAATATCCAGGAGCAGAAGCACCTTGAGGGAACGAAACGCCTTCAAGTCCATACTGCTTTTGCACAATCGGTGCAGCCATATCAGCAAGCAGATAAATAATCATGACATGTACAACCATTGTGAACAGACCTAGAGCAAAGTCATTCGTCACAACATAGATTAATGAACCTGTAAAGGCAATATGCCAGTAGTTCCAAACATCGACATCCAACGTCTTTGTCAGGCCTAATAGTAATAATACAACATTACAGATAACACCAACTGGAATTGCTAGACTACCTAACACAGTTCCATAAGCAATGGCCGAAGCAGCAGGCCAGCCAATATCAATTGTTCCTAGGTGCAAACCAAAGTTTTTAACCATGGCTTGTGAAGCAGGTCCTAAGTTTTTTGTTAAGACACCAATAACTAAGTTCAAACCAATAAAACCAATACCAATTGTTAATCCAGCCTTAAAAGCCTTGCTGGGTTTAATTCCTAAAATTAAAGCGAAAATAAATAGCAAAATCGGTAGCATAACGCTGGCACCAAGGTTAACAAACCATTGTAGCCCATTTGCAATTGCATCCATTTTTGTAAAACCTCCTATTGTTCAATCCCAATTTCTTTCATTAAAGTAACAAAATCATCCTTTGATGTAATTTTCTCCAATTTGTCAATTGCCTCTTTGTTTTGAAACAATCCCATCAGTTTTTGTAACATTGTTAGTTGATCATCAGATTTTTTCAATGCCAACATAAAAATGATACTTACTGAAATTTCAGCATTATCACCCATTTGATTAAATGTCACTGGATTCTTTAACCGCATAAACCCTATTTGTGGTGTGATCACTTTATCAGCGTCTGTATGTGGAATAGCAACCCCAATTGTTTCAGTCTGTAATCCAGTTGGAAAATTAGACTCTCGCTGTAATACCGCATCCTTGAATTGCTCTGTCACAACTCCTGCTTGACGAAGGTGATTGGCTAATTTTGTTTCAGCGTCAGTTTTGTCTTTCACATCCACGTCGAACAAAATAACTTCCTTATCAAAAAACATTAACGTATTTCCTCCTTTTCCAAAAATTCCCTGATCTCTCCTGCCGCTAGTGCAACATCTTTGATGCGTGCTAAAACTGATTCATCAGCCAGTTTAGCAATAAATCGATCACTGAATAAGTCGACCTCACCGACCATTAACGCAATCACAATTGTGATTTGCTCACCACTATGCCAAATAATTGGGTGATCCAATCTAAAAATAATGGCTGTGTTGCTTGTTATATAGGATGCCTTAACATGTGGCAAAGCAACTCCTGCGTCAATGATGGTATTACCCATTTTTTCGCGGCTGAGAAAATCCTCAGTCAGATGACTTGATGATGTCACTCGCTTCTTAGTCCGCATCTGGGTGGTAATCCATTTAAACAGTGACTCTGGTGAATCAAAATCTAGGTGGTCATATACATAAATTTGTTCAGGAATGATTAATCATCTCCTCAACTCGTTTACGATCAGCTTTAGAAAAAATGGCACTAGATAAAACCACTCTGGCATGATTTTTTGGAGCAACATCAACAGTTGTGATAATTAAATCAATGTCCGTATACTTACGATCGTCATTTTCATAATCCGCTTTTGAAATAACATCTCTAATCTGCAGATCCGGAAAAGCTTTGTGCACCTTAACATATAGCAGCTTAGAGGTTCCAATCCCACTCGCACACATTATCAATGCCTTTGTATTGCGTGGTAAATTCTCAAAATAATTGGCAAAGTAAAGTGTGATAAAACCGATCTCATCGTCAGAAACTGGTGTTCCCCAATGAAATTTAGCCTCAATCTCACGTGAAGTCCGTCGTACTTTGTCAAACAGATCACCGTACTCAACTTTGATATCCTTTAACAATTTATTAAAGACTACGATATGATGATCCAGCCGATTCAGCATTGGCTTAATATGACTGATTAAATCATTACGTAATACTTTAACTTGTTCCTCCTCAGGGTTGGGTTGAATCGCCTTTATATAGTACTCAACGATCTCAGCCACCTGATCCGGCACCTTACCCTCAAACGTTAAATCATGAACATAGCGCATTGAAATTAAATACTGCAATAAATAGTATTTTTCAATATCGGGCAACTGATAATGCAGATAATCACTAATGTTTTTAATAACATCACTAGCGATTTTAAAAAAATTAACATTATTATTAATAGTTGCTTGCTGTTCATCATTCGGACAGTCAAGATCACTATTTTCTTGTACTCGACCCGTCCTAAAACGCCTGATTAAAATGTAAAGATGCGAAAAAATATTGATATTGTATGGATATGGAATAGTCGTTCCAAGAGAGCGCTGAATCCACGACAACTGGGTAATCAAAAAATGACGATCATAAACATTGATGTCTTCAAACTGATCAGCGAATTCGCTGACGTTTTCTTGACTCATTGCTCCACTGTCAATCAAGATTTCATTAATGGCTTGACGGATGGACTCTTCGTTACCTGTTGCCGAAACCATGTCATCACGGGTCACTAACTTAATCCCAAATTGCTGCAGTACCTTACTGATTTCCACTAAATCTTGATGAATCAAATCTGAGCTAACGTAGTATGGCTGATACATTCTACGCAAAGATTTTGCGAGAGGAACACTGAATAAAATATTTGAGATAATCTGATTGCGACGTTCAACTGGTGAATAACTCATCAGTTGGTTTTGGTTAGAGTGACTGGTCATTTTGGAATACAATTCATAATTAAGCTTATAACCAAGCCCTCGCTGGGATTCAATTACAGTTGTCCCAAAATGATTGTTGCTTTCTTCAACTGCGCGATAAATAGTTTTTTTTGAAACACCAATTGCTTTAGCCAGCTCTGCCGCAGTTAATTGAGTTTCACTATTGTTTAAAGCCCTTACAATCAGATCAAAATATTTATTCACACCGACCCCTCCTTAACCTATTGTATTACTTAGAATTAAATTATTAGTTAAATAAGTGTCCGTTGCAACGGACATTTTGCTATGGCCATATGATACTACAATTATTGTCCGTTATGTTGTTAATTGACTGGATAGAAAAAAACTTCTGAAATTACACATTGCCGCAAATTTTATGCGACAGATTTCAGAAGTTTTCTACCTATTTTAGTTTTGAGGCTGCAATTTTTTTACCAAATTCAGTTTGATCAAAGTGATCAATTATTTGTGGA
>NZ_AWTT01000025.1 GCF_000876205.1 Paucilactobacillus wasatchensis
AATCCAATACGTAGGACGCTGTGCTAGTGCCATTGCCAGCCAAACACGCTGTTGCTGCCCACCAGACAATGATAATAGTGAACGATTCTTTAATGGTACCAGTTCCAGATATTCTAAGATGGGTAAGATTGTGTCATCGGTAACTGAATCAAGAATCGAACGATATGGCGTTTGACCAAATCGAACTAAATCAATGACAGAAATATTCTCATACAAGGGATTGTGTTGATGAACAATTGCAATTTTTTGTGCGTATTCTTTCGCTGAAAAGTCTGTAATGAGGTGCTTATCGATTGAAATTGTACCATTCGTAGGCGTAATTTCACGAGCTAAAATACGTAGCAGGGTGGTTTTACCTGATCCATTTGGTCCCACAATTGAGGTCACGGAATTATCTTGGAATTGATAGGATAAATCTTGAATGACTTCATGAGGTGAATTGCGATATGAAAAGGAGATATTATTAATTTTCATGATGTACTCCTTTACGGGTCAGAATATATATTAGGTATGGGCCACCAATAATTGTAAGTAGAGCCGCAGCTGGAATTTCAGATGGCATCACGACGGTTCTGCCAATCGTGTCGGTAATGAGCATTAATAGTGCGCCAACAATGCTTGCAAATGGAATTACTTGACGATAGTCATTACCGACCAGAGTCCTGCTCAGGTGCGGAATAATAATACCAAGAAACGGTAGAATACCAACATTGGCCGTTACAAAGCAGGTTAAACAAACACCTAACAGTAACAAACCGGTTTTAATTTTGCTAACTGCCAACCCCAAAGTTTGCAGCTGTTGGTCACCGATTTTAAGATAATTCGCTAATGGAGATACTAGTAGGGCCACCATTAAACCGACAATTCCTAGAATTAATAGGATGACGGTGGATGACCACGTGATCGTTGATAGCAAAGCAGCAGAAGATGAGCCGGTGATTGGGGTGAAAATTTGTTTAAGACTAACCAGGACAGCGTTAATCGCAATTCCGATTAGCACCAAGTGGTAGGGATTAACTTTATTTTGGAAAACAATTAAAATAATAAACGCAATTAACCCGCCGATTAGAGCAAAGATTAATTTTGTTAGGAAAAAAGTAGGCAATAAAATACCACCTAGTAACATGAATAAATCTGCTCCGGCAGAAATACCGAGGATACTGGGATCTGCAATTGGATTTCGTAAGGCGGATTGAAAAAAGGCGCCTGCAACGGATAGCATGGCGCCACTAATCAAAGCAGCAACAATTCTAGGTAAGCGAATTGTTAGGATTGTATTGGCCACTGTTGCTGGTTGACCGCTAAATAATGAATGAACGCCAGTGGTTAACGAAAAGCCACTAGATCCAACAAACATAGCTATGATGATGGTCACGATTAATAGTAAGCTGGTGATCAGATACGCCCAAATAGGATGTTTCTTCATTCTAAATCCTTCCTTACTTGGCTGGGTAAAGCCAGTTACTAATTTTTGTCAGTGCTTGTTTAACGTGCATATTAGCAGTTGCGTTGAAATCAGGCTGTTGTAGGTCGTACACCCGATTATCTTTGACGGCCGCCATTTGTGCCCAGATTGCATTGGTTTTAAACTCTTGGTCAAATTGAGGCTTAACTACTTTGGGCATTGCATGTTCTAGTCGTAGAATAACATCCGGATTCTTAGCTGCCAACGATTCATTAGCAGGTGCCAAATAAGGTTGTTTTGAATCAGTATAGACATTTTGCCCACCGGCTAGTCGGACTAAATCACCAACATATGACTGGTTGGTAGCAATCATATAACCAGCACCAGGCATTCCCATCAAAATTAGAACTTTTGGCTTTTGACCGGTTTGTCGTGCTCGAACAGTTTTAATGGTATGGTTAATGATTTTGATTTGGTTGTTTGCTTGTTTAGTGCGATCATACTTTTTGCCCATAGAAGTTAAAACATTTTTTAAATCGCTAACTGTATCTAAGTTCAAGTACTGTGCATTAAATTTTTGTTTTTTGAATGCCGCACTGTACTGGTCTTTTAGGACACTAACCGAATATACGACGGTTGGTTTGAGGGACGCAATTTTTTCAATGTTCGGTGCCATTGGACTACCCACCGTGGCAACGTTTTTATATCTATTAGGGATTTGATTTTCAGATTTTGGTACGCCAACTAATGGAAGGTCTAGCTTAGCTGCAATTTGAGTTACTGCCACTGTTGTTGCCACAATTCGTGGCTTTTTAGCTTGATGCTGATTTGACTTGCTGAAGCTGACAAAACCAACGACGGCAACAACGATTACGAGTAATACCGCTAGTACACTAAACATAGTTTTTCGAGCAGAGTTCATTTTATTCACCTAGTTTATTTCCGTCTAACGAAGAAATATGCAGCAACTCCAAGCACTACCACCACAGCAACGCCACCAATAATAATTGCTGTTTGAGTTTGTTTATTTTTCTTATTTAATGCAGCAATTTGTTTGTCCTGTTTACTGTTACTTGTGGTGGTTGACTTTGGTTTAGTATTTTTAGTTGAAGCAGATGAACTGCTTGTAGCGGAATTTTGGTTAGCAGTAGAACTACTTGCGGCTTGATTATTGCTGCTAGCAGAACTTGCATTTGCCAGCGCTGGCAAACTACTAGTATCAAACTTAAAACTAATATTATGCTTGGCAACATAAACATTTGGGACGTTAATCGAAATTGAACTGTTGATTGTGCGGTTCAAGTTATTTGTTTGAAAGGAATAAGAATAGTCGAAATTGTCTCCATTTTTAGTCTTACTGACGTTAGCGGGACCGTTTCCATCGATGCTTAAGACGGTCACGGGCCAATTACCAAGCTTGGCGCCAGTTTGAATGGTCATGGTTACTAAATATTGATCACCATTAGCAGTAATTTGGGCTGGCTTAACATAATAGCCAGAAGCAATCGACTGCTTGGAGGTACCATATGTTAGACACTGATAATTGATGGAATTAGCTGATACAGTTTTGGGGAGCAGTAACCCGCCCAAAGCAAGTACGAATCCTACTAAAAATCTAATTAAGTGACGTTTCATATTAAGCATCTCTCTTATCTCGGTATTTTTTGTAAAATGCAAAGCCAATAATTCCAAGTGCAACGGCACTAAATCCGGCAATCTCAGCAATTAATGGGTATTGTTTAACGGAAGCGAGCTTATTGTTCTCACTAGCAGACTCATTAGCATCATTTTTATTGGCAGCTGCCAATTTCTTGCGATTGGCTGGTGTATTCGTTAATAATGTTGGTGTTTTATTAGCAGTGCTGCTGTTCACTAATGCCAGTGATGATGGTAATGCCGCAGAGGAAGTACTGTTGAGATAATCCATTCCCCCAGTTTGTGTCTTGCCAAATGTGAGCCAGATGTTAAAGTGCTGATTGGCAATGCCGGCAATTGGTACTGACATCATTATTTGTGCAGGAATTGGACGATCTAATCCTGTAACGCTGCCAATGTGGAATGCATATGTCCATACATCTTGGCCACCGGTTGTGGAATGACTGCTATTAGTGAAGCCACCATTATTAATCGAAATTGGTGTGAATTTAACCATACCAGCAGTTTCTTTAACAGTCAGGAATACTTTGAATCCAGTACTGTCTTTGACAACTTTAGCAGAGCGGGTGTAGTAATTATTGGCAGTCGATAACCCTGAACGGGAGCTGTTCAGTACCTTGTATGGTACGTATTGAACGGCTTTAGTAGAATCGATGATGCCGCGCTGGGTTTGTACATCTGCTGGTTGCGTTGCTTTATTAGCCGCTGGTTTGTAAGCCTGGATGTCTTTGTGGCTTAGGTTAAAAATGATATATGCTGATTCATTCATTGAGCCGACTGGTGTTACTAGGCTGAACTCTGTTTTACCGACTCCTAACAGGGTTGTAGGTGATATATTAAAAATTAAATCCGCAGTATCGCCTTGTTTATTTGTTATTGTCCCTTTTTGACCCGCAATGATCATTGATTTAATGTACTCTGCTCCTGATGTAAGATGGAGCAAAAGTTGAATTTTGGTACCATTATTTGACACGACAACGGTGGCCTGTTTACTAATGAATTTTTGTGCAGCTGAAGACTGGGTAAGGTCATCAGCTTTCATTATTGGTGCTTGAATTGAATATGTTCCATCCTTAGGGTCTTTTGGATCAAAATTCGTGACTTGAGGTTTACCTGAGTTAGGGTCAGGTTGATTCACGGTAGTCCCCGTACCGGATTCACCACCACTTGTTTTCGTTGTATGAGCATATAACGCAGCACCGAATTTAACCCGAGCGGTTTCGTTCATTTCTGTGTTCAGCACTGGAATCTTGATTGTCATTGTTGCCGGCATAATCGCATCCTTAAATGTATTATCAACGGTGAAAGTTAGATCTTCACCGTTACTTGTTTCGTTGGTAACTGTTGCTGGTTGACCGGCCAATGTAAATTGTTCGATTGTTGAAGCATTTTTGACGACGTGCAGAGTGACTTCAATTTTGCTGGTATTGTTCGACACGGTGACGGTAGCATAAGGGTCAAAGAAGCTAGCAGAAACGGAAGCAGCATTACTATCTGCTTTTAAAATTGTGGTAGCTATTTTGTATTGACCATCTTTTAAGTTATTTGGATCAAAAGTTGGCAAATTAGTTGTTGTGGTGTCAGTACCTGAAGTATCCTCCGGAGTAGTTGGTGTATCGGTGCTTGAACCTTCGCCGGCAGGAGTGCCAGGTTGGCCAGTAGTGGTGCCGCTATCGGAATTATCAGTTGCCGATGCAACGTAAAGTGCTGCACCAAATTTAACTCTTGCTGTTTCATTCATTTCAGTGTTAAGCACTGGAATTTTGATTGTCATTGTTGCGGGCACCGTGGCATCTTTGAACGTATTATCAACCGTAAAAGTTAAATCTTCACTGCTAGCTGTTTTATTGGACACCGTTGCTGTTTTACCAGTCAACGCAAATTGTTCAATTGTTGAAGCGTTCGCAGTTACATGCAGGGTAACTTCAATTTTTTTGGTATTATTTGATACTGTTACTGTGGCGTACGGATCAAAGAAACTAGCAGACGCTGAGACAGTGTCATTATCAGATTTTAAGATAGTGGCATCAATTTTATACTGTCCGTCGTTTAAATTATTCGGATCGAATGTGGGCAGGTCTGCTGTGGTCGGTTCGTCGCTGGAATTATTATCAGTGGTTGTCCCTGGTTGTCCCTGGTTGGCCAGTAGTGTTACCTGTGTTAGTAGTACCCCCGTTGTCTGTTGGTGGAGTATTAGGTTGTTCACTATACAACGTAGTAGCAAATTTGACTCGGGCAGTTTGATTCATCTTAGTATTAAGTACAGGAATTGTGATTGTCATACCAGCTGTTACAATGGCATTATTAAAGTTTTTATCGACAGTAAAAGTTAAATCTTCACTATCTTTAGTCTGGTTTGAAACTACCGCATCTTGACCTACTAGGGAAAATGCAGTGATAGTGGAAGCATTTTTGGTAATGTGAAGTGTCACTGTAACTTTAGTGGCATTATCCGAAACTTTAACAGTTGCAGTTGGTGCAAAGAACCCCGCTGACACAGACGGATCGTCCGAATCAGATTTTAGTACGGTCATTGGCACTTCATAACTACCGTCAGCTAATTTAGCAGAGTCAAAATCACTAGCAGTGGATGTGCCAGTCTTATTGTCATCGCCGTTTACTGGAGTGGTGGGATTGTCGCTGCTGCCTGTTTGGGTTGGCTTTACATACAGTGCACTGGCAAAACTAAGATCAGCTGACTCATTCATCACAGTATTGAGAACTGGGATAGTAATCGACATTGAGGCTGTCACTATTGAATTAGAAAATTGACTGGCGACATTGAAGGTTAAATCTTCACTGGTTGTTGTCCGGTTTGAAATAGCGGCTTGATTATCACCAATTGCAAACGCGGTGATGAGGCTTGCATTCTTAATTACATGTAGTGTTACAGTTATTTTAGTGGCATTATCGGATACGACAACAGTTGCATTGTCACTGAAGTAACTAGCAGCTAATGAAGCTGTTTGGGTGCCAGTTTTTAAAATGCTGACAGGAACTTGATATGTTCCATCACTGAGATTAGCCGGATCAAATAGTGGTGACTGGGTTAATGACGTGTCACTTTCATCAGTCGTACTTGGTGTTGTGGCTGGATTTGTGTTGGTAATTGGGTTGGTTGGTAAGGTCACAACTGGATCTGTTTCTTCATTGTTATTGTTAGATGTGTCCGTTGTTGAACTAGTAGTGCCATCAGTGTTAGTTTGTTCAGTTGTTGCGGTTGTATTAGTATCTGTGCTAGTGGCACTTTCCACAGAGCTAGCTGAGCTGGCAGCTGTTGCTGATGAATCTTTGGTATTTGACGAATTGGTAACATCTTCATTAGCTTGCACTGGAGTTAATGAATCAAGTGCAGGTTGAACATCCACCTTTTGTACCATGTTCATAGTTGGAATGGGGTGAATGGTCATTGACAAGGTAGTAACATCAGTTAGGTTATTAATGGCGAAGGTTAAATCCTCTGATTGATCACCCGTACTGGTAACAACGGCAGCTTTGGAATCATCGCCAACTAACACGCTGACATCAGAAATCATCTTCTTGTTTTTTGTCAAATGGAGAGTCAAACTGTATTTACCATTTGTAACGGTTAAATCAGCTTGTTTATCAAAATAAGTTTGCGCCATTGAGGCAGTGGTTGTGCCAGCCTTTAAGAGCAGTGCATTGATTGTGTATGAACCATCAGCTGGGACAACAGCTTCTTTATTTGAATCTGCAGAAGCGGCAGTGTTAGGATTGTCAGCTGCAAAAATACTAACGGAACCGACACTAGGAACGATAATACCAAAGCACAAAATAGCGATAGCAAGTAAAGTCATAAACCTTTTCTTTATCATAAGCTCCCCCCAGAGAATCTCGTTTACCATATTATTATGAAAAATAGCAAAAACAATTTTGTAATCCGCTTACATTCTAGCAGAAAGCACAGGTATTCACAATATTGAAATGCAGGAAAAGTCACTAATTGCAAGCTTTTTTTAAAGTTTATACAAATATCACAAAGGAAAATGACGTTTTATACACTGATAAATGAAAAGACTGTCCGGTTTTCATTAATTTGACAATAATTAATGGTCCATGCTAAGATGAATAGACTTGTGGGGGTGTTAATGGTGGCACAAAAGAAAGTTGCGCTGGCTTGTTCGGTTTGTGGCTCGCGTAATTATACGATTGCGGCTAATCCGAACCGCCAAGAACGCTTAGAAATAAAAAAATTCTGTAAGTATTGTCAAAAATATACATTGCATCGAGAGACTAGGTAGTTAATAGGAGGATTTGTTCATGCATCTATTTCGTTTTTTTAAGAGTGTTATCCAAGAAATGAAGCTGGTCGTGTGGCCAACGGCTCGTGAAAATCGCCGTGATACTACTGTCGTTGTTTCTTTAACGGTCTTCTTTGTTCTGTTCTTTGCGCTGTTTGACTGGTTAATTCAATCGGGATTGCTAATTTTTGCAAAATAACGTGGTCAAAAGACCAAAAATTTGATATACTCAGTCTTGTTGGAACTTCGTGTAGTGCGAGGTTTTTTTGTTTGGTAAAATATCAGTCATGATTTAGGAGATTTTAAACGTGGTAGAATCAGTAGAAAAACAATGGTATGTGTTACATACATATTCAGGATACGAAAATAGAGTTAAGAGTAATTTGGAATCTCGCGCACAATCAATGGGCATGGAGGATTTCATCTTTCGGATTGTGGTGCCAGAACAAGAAGTGCGGCAAGTTAAAGATGGCAAGGCCAAAGAATCGATTGAGAAAACATTTCCGGGCTATGTGTTAGTTGAAATGGTTATGACCGATCAGGCATGGTACATTGTACGGAATACACCTGGTGTTACAGGATTCGTCGGTTCTCATGGTGGGGGTTCAAAACCGACACCGTTATTACCAGATGAAGTTGAATTGGTATTACGCCGTCTCGGAATGAGCGCACGGCATCAAGAATTAGATGTTGAAGTCGGTGAGACAATCAAAATTGTCGAAGGTGCATTTGCCGATTTAACTGGTAAGATTACCGAAATTGATAAAGAAAAGATGAAGCTAAAAGTCAATATCGAAATGTTTGGTCGGGAAACTGCAACTGAACTTGATTTCGATCAAGTTGATAAACTAGGTTAATCTACTAATAAATCAGTGTGGGATATTGTTCTCACACTTTTTTTGTGCTATAATCTTCTGGTATGTCATTGACATATACGTGGGAGGGGCAAATCTAAGGCTCCATCATTACCACAACACGGACTTAAGGAGGTTATGTCTCGTGGCAAAAAAAGTAGCTAATGTTGTTAAGTTACAAATTCCTGCCGGTAAGGCAACGCCGGCTCCACCAGTTGGGCCAGCGCTAGGTCAAGCAGGAATTAATATTATGGGTTTTACAAAGGAATTTAATGCACGTACTGCTGATCAAGCAGGTATGTTAATTCCAGTTGTAATTAGTGTGTACGAAGATCGTTCATTCGACTTCATCACTAAGACCCCACCTGCTTCAGTATTGTTAAAGAAAGCCGCTGGTGTTGAACACGGTTCTGGCGAACCTAATACTAAGAAAGTTGCCAAGGTTACAAAGGCACAAGTAGAAGAAATCGCTAAAACTAAAATGCAAGATCTAAACGCAGCTAACGTAGAATCAGCTATGCGCATGATTGAAGGTACTGCACGCAGTATGGGCTTCACAGTAGAAGGCTAGATTCACGTGACAGTCGGGTACTTCATCAAAATGAATGTGCCAAGTGGGAGGTAACTCCGTTCGACCACAATTTGCTAGGAGGAAAACACAAATGGTTCAAAAAAGAGGTAAGAAATATCAAGACGCCGTCAAAAAGGTAGATAGCGACAAGCAATATGCCATTAATGACGCAATTGATTTGGTAAAAGATATTGATTTTGCAAAATTCGACGCAACTGTTGAAATTGCATTTAATTTAAATGTAGATACAAAACAAGCTGACCAACAATTACGTGGTGCCGTTGTTTTACCAAACGGAACAGGTAAAGAACAGACAGTTGTTGTATTTGCAAAGGGTGACAAAGCGAAAGAAGCACAAGCTGCTGGCGCTGATGTTGTCGGTGACGATGATTTAGTTGGTCGGATTCAAGACGGCTGGTTAGATTTCGACGTTGCAATTGCAACACCTGATATGATGGCTCAAGTTGGTCGCTTAGGTCGAGTTTTAGGACCTAAAGGTTTGATGCCAAACCCTAAGACTGGAACAGTTACGATGGATGTTACTAAAGCCGTTTCTGAATCAAAAGCTGGTAAGGTTACTTACCGGACTGACCGTGACGGTAACGTTCAAGTACCAGTTGGTAAAGTATCATTTGATGCTGCTAAGTTGGAAGAAAACTTAAAGACGATTTCTGAAGTGATTATAAAAGCACGTCCAGCATCTGTTCGTGGAACATATGTTAAACATGTATCAGTTGCTTCAACGTTTGGCCCTAGTGTTAACGTTGATGTAGCTTCACTTTAAGCTTGACTTTTCTCGTCAGGTTGGTATACTGATTTAGTTCAAGTGAATATTTCACCTAAGACTCAGGTGGCGTAAGCCTCAATCATACCTGCCGAGGAATTAAAATTCTTTCTCTATGTCTTGGTGGACATAGGGATTTTTTTAACAAAAAATCCTGCTTAATTTCAAAATTTGGGAGGTGAATATCTAATGAGTGAAACAGCTATTGCTAAAAAGGCAGAAATGGTGGCCAAAACAGCTGATTTGTTTAAAAATGCAGTCTCAGCAGTCGTTGTCGATTACCGTGGTCTGACAGTTGAACAAGTAACTAGTTTACGTAAGGATCTGCGTGAAGCCGGCGTATCAATGTCCGTTATCAAAAACAAAGTTTTGACACGAGCAGTTGACGAAGCTGGTTATTCAGATTTGAAGGACGTCTTTAGTGGTCCTAGTGCCGTTGCATTCTCAAATGAAGATGCAATTGCTCCAGCTAAGGTAATGAAAAAATATGCTGATCAAATTGATGCCCTTGAAATCAAGGGTGGCATTCTTGAAAAAGAGGTTGCTTCAATTGATAAGATTAACGAATTTGCTACATTGCCAAGTCGTGAAGACTTACTTTCAATGTTGGCATCTGTATTGCAAGCACCTGTTCGTAACGTTGCTTACGCAATTAATGCAGTTATTGACAAAGGCGAAGACGCCGCATAATGCACAAACACAATTAATTTAAAAAATTTGGAGGAACAAAACATGGCTTTTGATAAAGATTCAATCATCGCTTCATTAAAAGAAGCATCAATTTCAGATCTTAGTGATCTAGTTAAAGCAATCGAAGAAGAATTTGACGTATCCGCAGCAGCTCCAGTTGCCGCTGCCGGTGCTGCTGGTGGCGATGCTGCTGCAGCTAAGGATTCATTTACAGTTGAATTAACTGAATCAGGTGACCAAAAGGTTAAAGCTATTAAGGCTATCCGCGACATCACTGGTTTAGGCCTTAAGGATGCTAAGGGTCTTGTTGACAGCGTACCATCAGTTGTTAAGGAAGATGCTAAAGAAGACGAAGCTAACGACATCAAGGCAAAGCTTGAAGAAGTCGGCGCCGTTGTTACACTTAAGTAATTATCAGACTATTCAAAAAGGATAATGCAAACATTGCATTATCCTTTTTTTGCGTCCAAATAAATTATATAAAAAAAGAATTCGAACTTAATCGAATTCTTGTGGGTTGTTTGATTTACTTTTCGTTTGGATCTTTAACGTTATAGTCGCTATCTTCCATCGCTTCAACTTGTCCCAGTCGGTATCCATTACCAACTTGTGAGAAGAAATCGTGGTTAGCTGTAGATGTTGAAATACCATTCATAACGATTGGATTGACATCTGCTGCTGTATCAGGGAAGAGTGGATCTTGTCCGAGGTTCATTAATGCCTTATTGGCATTGTAACGAATGAAGGTTAGTACTTCCTCTGTCCAACCAACTTGGTCATATAACAGATGAGTGTATTTTTCTTCATTATCATAAAGTTCATATAAGAAGTTATACAACCAGTCCTTCATGTCTTGTTGCTTCTTTTCACTTCGTTGTTTAAGTCCTAATTGGAATTTGTAGCCAATATAGGTACCATGCACTGATTCATCCCGTAAGATTAGCTTGATGATTTCAGCTACGTTATTGAGCTTATTGTGGCCCAGGTAATAAAGTGGTGTAAAAAAGCCAGAATAAAAGAGGAAAGTTTCTAGGAAAACATTGGCAACTTTCTTTTTTAGCGGATCAACTGTGTCATCCATATACATTCCTGCAATCCGAACTGCCTTGTTTTGGAGGAATTCTTCCGAATCAGACCAGTCAAAAATTTCATCAATTTCTTCTGGTGTGTTCAATGTTGAAAAAATAGTTGAATAACTCTTGGCATGTACGGACTCCATGAACTGAATGTTATTAAGGACAGCCGTTTCGTGCTGTGTAATAACGTCTTTACGCAATGCAGCCATTCCTTGTTCTGATTGAACTGTATCTAGTAAGGTTAAACCACCAAATACGTGTCCTACCAGCCATTGATGGTCAGTATCTAGTGTGCGCCAGTCACCAATGTCGTTTGAAACGGGAATCCGAGTATCTAACCAAAACTGTTCAGTTAGTTTTTCCCAGGTTGCCTTATCAATGGCATCCGACACCTGATTCCAGTTAATTGCTTTATATTTTTTTGCCATGCTTCTCTCCTTAATCTGTTGAGCTAGATTACACAGCTTTCACATTGATTGGCACCGATTTCGTCCTGATCATCAGTGAAAGTCCGAATGTAATAAATTGATTTGATTCCTTTGTTATAAGCGTAGTGCCGTAAAATATTTAAATCGCGGGTAGTCATTTTATCTGTGCGGCCATTCTTCCATTCATAGGTTCCAGTTGCGATCGTAGAACGCATAAATAAGGTTAAACTCAATGACTGGTCAACATGTTCTTGAGCAGCTGCGTAAATATTAATTACTTTACGCATGTCAATATCATATGCTGATTTGTAATATGGCATTGTGTCATTAGAAAGATATGGTGCCGGATAGTAGATCTTACCGATTTTCTTTTCTTGACGTTCCTCAATCCTGTTGATAATCGGATGCAAACTTGAAGTTGTATCATTAATATATGAAATAGAACCGTTTGGTGCAACTGCCATCCGGTTTTGATGGTACAAACCGTCCTTTTGAACTGCGGCCTTTAATTCAGCCCAATCCTCAGTCGATGGAATAAAGATTCCATCAAATAGTTGCTTAACTTCTTCGGATTGTGTACCAAAATCATTCTTCACATATTTATCGAAGTATGAACCATCGGCATAGTCGCTCTTATCAAAATTATGGAAAGTCGTCTGGCGTTCACGAGCAATTTCGTTAGAGGCCTTGAGAGTCCAATAATTTAATAACATGAAGTAAACACCCGTGAATTCAACTGATGCTGGTGAACCATAGTCCATGTGGTTCTTGGCAAAGAAGCTATGCAACCCCATTGCTCCTAAACCAATTGAGTGGGCCAGGTGGTTACCATGCTGAATTGATGGTACAACGTCAATATTTGAATTATCAGTGACAAAAGTTAAGGCACGGACCATCGCTTCAACGGAATGACCAAAGTCAGGTGAAGCCATTAAATTAACAATGTTGGTTGAGCCAAGATTACAGCTTACGTCAATTCCTAGTTTATCATATTTTTGTTCATTATTTACAACGGATGGAGTTTGAACTTGCATTATTTCAGAACAGAGGTTACTCATGATGATTTTACCATCAATCGGGTTGTCGCGATTGGCGGTATCAATGTTGATAACATAAGGATAACCGGATTCTTGTTGCAATTTACTAATTTCATCTTCTAGTTCACGAGCATTGATTTTAGTTTTCTTAATATTGTCGTTGGCAACCATGTTGTCATATTCTTTTGTGATATCGACATATGAAAACGGAGTACCATACTCACGCTCAACATCGTAAGGACTAAATAGGTACATATCATCATTATCTTCGGTTAGTTCATAAAATTTGTCAGGAACAGTAACGGCCAATGATAAAGTCTTTAGCCGAATCTTTTCATCTGCATTTTCCTTCTTGGCAGCTAAAAATTGAATAATGTCAGGATGGAACACGCTTAAATAAGCTACCCCAGCACCTTGTCGTTGACCGAGTTGATTAGAGTACGAAAAGCTATCCTCTAGTAACTTCATCACAGGGACCACACCACTGGCAGCTCCCTCAATTCCTTTGATTGGATCACCAGCACCACGCAAGTTACTTAAGCTGATCCCGACACCACCACCAATTCGTGATAGTTGTAATGCTGAATTGATTGTGCGACCAATTGTGTTCATATTATCGGTTGTTTGAATTAAAAAACAAGAAACTAATTCGCCACGGCGTTTACGGCCGGCATTTAGAAATGAAGGAGTAGCAGGTTGATAGCGTTGGTGAATAATTTCATCTGCTAAGTCCATGGCCAATTTTTCGTCACCATCAGCAAAATAGAGTGCATTTAAAGCAGCGCGATCAATGAAATTTTCCAAATAGAAGTCATTGTCGTCAGTTTTTAAAGCGTATTGAGCATAAAATTTATATGCGGCCATAAATGATTTAAAATGGAAATTTTGTTCTTTTAGATAATCATATAATTTCTCAACAAATGAAAAATCGTACTTTTCAACAAACGGACGTTCAATGTAGTTGTTGTCCAGTAAAAAATCAAACCGTTCACGCAATGATGAAAATTGCTTAGTATTAGGAGTGACATTTTCTTTAATGAATGCTGCCAGAGCCTCTTGATCTTTGTTCAAAGGAATTTGACCATCGACGGGAATATTAATTTCATTGTTTAAATTGTAGTACGTGACATTACCTAAATTTTTCAGAGACACTTAAATCCACTCACTTTCTGCGATAACATAAAAGGCAGGCCAATTAGATTGACCTGCCTTTGATCAGTTTAAAATTTGATCAATAAACTAGATAGCCAATTGCTTTAACACATCTGGACGAAAACCTGAGAATGTTTGGCCATTTCCCAATTTGACGACGGGAGTTGCTAAAAATCCTTCTTGTTTCAAACCGTCTATGTATTCTGGCTGTTCATCAATATTGTGCTCCACAAAGTTAACATTGTGTTCTGTTAAGAAACGCTTTGTCATTTTACATTGGACGCAATTATTCTTTGAAAATACTGTTATCTTACCCATTACAATCACCTTCGTATCAAGATTCTTTGTTCAATTGATTACCTCCTAGTATACAGCGCTACCCAAAAAAAGCAATAAAAAATACCACATATTGTGGTATTTTTTTGGAATTACACCACATATTGTGGTGTGCAGGCATTTTGCTCTGAAAATTAAATAGTTTTGTTTCTCTTAAGAAATAGGATATGATAAATATATTCTAAATTGGAGATCGATTAAATGAACAACCACTATTATACACAAAATCCAGATGTTTTACATGAGAAAAAACAATGGCAGTTTAATTTGCGTGACCAAGAAATGCAGTTCGTCACTGACAATGGCGTTTTTTCAAAACATTCAGTTGATTTTGGTAGCCGAACGTTAATTGAAAGTTTTGCATTACAGGATTTGCCAACCGGTGATTTATTAGATCTCGGCTGTGGTTACGGTCCAATTGGATTGGCAGTGGCCAAAACAATTGGTGCTGACCGGCACGTTGACATGGTCGACGTCAATGAGTTAGCTCTTTCACTGGCGCGTGAGAACGCCCAGTTAAATCAAATTGAAAATGTCGATATTTTTACGTCCGATGGATATGCCAATGTGCCGAGTCAATATGCTGCCATTTTGACCAATCCACCAGTTCGTGCCGGTAAACAAGTAGTCGACAATTTTATTGCCACTGCTAAACAACATTTGGTAGGTAACGGCGAGTTGTGGGTGGTATTACAAAAAAAGCAAGGTGCTCCGTCAGCAAAAAAATTAATGAGCGCGGTATTTGGTAATTGTGAGGTTGTTCAACGCAACAAAGGCTACTATATTTTGCGGAGTAGTAACATTGAGGCAGATTAATGGCACTGACGATAGAACAAAAAAATTATTACATGCAGTTAGCGCTGACTGAAGCCAGGCAAGCTCAACTAGTCGGCGAAGTGCCGATTGGAGCAATTGTAGTTCATGACGACCAAGTTATTGGTCGTGGGCACAATATGCGTGAACGATTTCAAGATGTGACTTATCACGCTGAAATGTTGGCAATTAGTGAGGCATGTGCTGCAATTCATAGTTGGCGGTTGGAAGACTGCCAGCTATTTGTTACGCTGGAGCCATGTATTATGTGTAGTGGAGCAATTTTGAATGCGCGTATTCCAACTGTTATTTATGGCGCAAACGATCCTAAAGCTGGGGCAGTTGCTAGTTTGTATCATTTATTTGATGATCAGCGACTCAATCATCAGGTCCAGGTTGAACAAGGAATAATGGCTGACCAAGCTGGTCAATTATTGAAAAATTTTTTTAAAACGGTCCGCCAACGAGCCAAGCAAAAGAAGAAAAAACTACGTGCAAACGACTAGTATTTTATCAATTATTATAGTATGATATTAATTGCCGAAAGGCCTTAGGGCAAGGGTGCGCTTACGAATCGTGTCAGGTCCGGAAGGAAGCAGCACTAAGTTAGAGGTGTCTTGTGCCTTAAGTTATTAGAAATCAAGCGGGATCGGGACAAAACATCGTTTTGTTCCCGGTCCCATTTTTAATGGGATTGAAATTATATATTTGTTATTAGTGGGATACCTAGTATAATATTTACCAAGACATTATTAGAAAGGAAGCAACAGTATGAGTTATCAGGCACTGTATCGTGTGTGGCGGCCGCAACGCTTTGACGAAATTGTTGGTCAGCAAGTAATTACCACAACACTCAAAAATGCACTCATTACTAATCAAACAAGTCATGCCTATTTGTTTACTGGTCCTCGTGGAACGGGAAAAACGTCGGCTGCAAAAATTTTTGCCAAGGCGATTAATTGTCACCATTTAAAAGATGGTGAACCATGTAACGAGTGCGAAACATGTAAAGCAATTACTAATGGCCAGTTAAATGATGTGATTGAAATTGATGCTGCTTCCAATAATGGGGTAGAAGAAATTCGTGATATCAGGGATAAAGCCAAATATGCTCCCACCCAGGCCGACTATAAAGTCTACATTATAGATGAAGTGCATATGCTTTCTACCGGTGCGTTTAACGCCCTGCTTAAAACACTGGAAGAACCACCAGCTAATGTTGTTTTTATCTTAGCCACTACGGAGCCACATAAAATTCCGCTGACAATAATTTCGCGTACCCAAAGATTTGATTTTCGTCGCATTTCAGCGGCCGATAGTTTTGGTCGCATGAAAATGATTTTGGACGACAAACAAGTTGAGTATGATGAGCAAGCACTATGGGTGATTGCTCGTGCAGCGGAGGGTGGTATGCGTGATGCACTCAGTATTTTGGACCAGGCGTTATCATTTAGTGATAATCAAATTACATTAGATAATGCATTGTTAGTGACTGGTAGTGTGACTAAACAGTTGTTACACCAGTATCTGCAGCAGGTGACCGATCATGATAGTGGTAAAGCATTGGAAACAATGCAATCAATCCTTGGCGCTGGTAAAGACGGTCAACGATTTATTGAGGATTTGATTTCGTTTGTGCGTGATTTATTACTGTATCAAGAATCACCAGACCTTATCAATATTGAAAGTACCGGTCTATCCGAACATGACTATCAATCGCTGGCACAAAAAGTTACTGGCAATGTTTGGTACCAGATGATTGACCAGTTAAATGATATTCAGCAAGAAATGCGATTTACGACCCATCCAGATGTTTATTTGGAAGTTTTAACAGTTAAATTAGCTCAGATTAAGGCCAGTGACGCCACTCAAAACACAGTGATTAGTCAGGCAGGCCCCGAGCTGGAACAGTTACAAAATACGGTTGCTAAACTGCAGCAAGAAATTAGTCAATTGCAAAAACAACCGGCACAACCAACGCAGGCTAATGAGAGCCGACCAATAGCTAAAAAGCAGCCTAGTTCGACTAAAACAGTCAAAATTAATTTAACTAAAGTTTATCCAATCTTGGAATCAGCGACTAAAGAAGATCTAATAAAGTTACGTGATATTTGGGGTGATATGCTCAATATGCTTTCCGTGCCCCAGCGGTCATTGTTGCATGTCTCCAAACCAGTTGCGGCGAGTCCACAAGGTGTGATTGTGGCATTTGAGTATAGTTTCCTCTATCAAAAGGCAGCAACTGATGCTGATTTAGAGGCTGATATGCAAGCTGATTTAACAAAACTAATTGGGGAAACACGCTCCATTGTGTACGTGCCCGACGATCAATGGCCAACAATTAGGCAAGATTTTATCAAGCAACATGCGTTAGCACCCACATCTGATGCGGCTAATGATTCCGATTCAACTGATGATCCAGCTACAAGTGAAGATGAAAAAGAAGTAACTCAAACGCTAAATGATGATAAAATGGTAACGCAAGCACAAGAACTATTCGGTAACGAGATTGTAGAAATTAAAAATGATTAAAAAGGTGGATGAAGATAATGATGCGTGGTAATGGAATGGGCAACATGCAACAAATGATGAAACAAGCACAAAAGATGCAAAAAAAGATGATGGCGGAGCAAGAAGAGCTCAATAGCCAAGAATTTGTCGGCCAAGCTCCAGATAATATGGTCAGTGCAACATTTAGTGGCGATAAAAAGCTGAAAGACTTAAAGATTAATCCGGATGCTGTCGATCCAGATGATGTTGATATGCTACAGGATTTAGTGTTGGCAGCAGTCAACGATGGCTTACAACAAATTGATAGTGCGACAGAAAAAACGATGGGCAAGTACAGTAAGGGCATCCCAGGAATGTAGAAGAAGGTTGTTTGAATGCAGTATCCAGAACCAATCGCTCAATTAATTGAGAGCTATATGAAATTACCAGGAATTGGTAGCAAAACAGCAACGCGATTGGCGTTTTATACGATTAGTATGGAAAATGACGATGTCACTAATTTCGCTAAGGCACTGATCGCCGCCAAGCGTGATTTACATTTTTGCAGTATTTGCGGTAATATTACGGAGGAAGACCCGTGCATCATTTGCAAAGATCAATCGCGGGACCAAAGTACGATTTTGGTAGTGGAAGAATCTAAGGACATCATGTCGATGGAAAAAATGAAGGAATATCATGGCCTTTATCACGTCTTGCATGGAGTTTTATCGCCAATTGAAGGAACTGGTCCTGAAGACATTAATATTGCCGCATTGCTGACCAGGCTGCAGCAACATGACAATGTCAAAGAAGTGATCGTGGCTACCAACGCTTCGTCTGAAGGCGAGGCGACCGCCATGTACTTATCACGCCTAATTAAACCGGCCGGAATTAAAGTTACCAGGCTAGCTCATGGTCTGTCTGTGGGTGCAGATATTGATTATGCTGATGAAATGACATTATTCAAGGCAGTTGAGGGACGTACCGAGATTTAGGGAGACGATTAATTGTTTAAAAAGCAAACTGGAAAACTAAAAGAACGATACGATCAACAACTGTTACAATTGATTTATGCCACCAAGGCAAGCTGGGATCATGCTAAGGAAACTGAAATCGCGGTTTATGAAAGTGACACAAACAATGAACTAGAAATGGCTACGAAATTACAAGAAATGAAATATCTATATTTGTACAGAGAAGCTAGGCGGCGCCAAGTTCACGGTCAAATGCAACCGAATGTGATTGCGCACTAAAAAGTAAAAAATTGAGGTAAATCATTTTGCAAGGAAAATTTATTTCGTTTGAGGGTCCTGATGGGGCTGGTAAGACAAGTGTTTTAAAAGAAATTAGTAGTAAATTATCTGCCCAATTAGGCGCTAAATTAATGGTGACCCGTGAACCTGGTGGCAATGCTATTTCTGAATCAATTCGGCGTATTATTCTTGATAAGGCCAACACACAGATGGATGCTCGGACTGAGGCGTTATTGTATGCGGCGGCACGACGACAACATTTAGTGGAGCAGATTATTCCAGCACTGAAGGCTGGACGGGTTGTTTTGTGCGATCGGTATGTTGACAGTTCATTGGCGTATCAGGGTGCTGGTAGAGAAATTGGAGCCGAAGCTGTGTGGCAAATGAATCAATTTGCCACAGATGGACTGGAACCAGCATTAACGATTTATCTTGATATTGAACCAGAGCTGGGAATCCAACGAATTAAACAACACCGCCAAAACGAAATTAACCGATTAGATGTTGAACAATTAGCATTTCACCAGCGAGTTCGTACAGAATACTTGGAGTTGCTCCATCAATATCCGGATAGAATTAAGTTAATTGATGCGAGTCGGCCATTCGATGACGTTGTTACAGCAGTTCAACAGGCCATCACCCAAACGTATCCCGACCTATTTCAATTGAACGAGGAGTGATTACTATGAAAATGATTATCGCCATTGTGCAAGATAAAGACAGTAACGTTTTAAGTAATGAATTTATTGAAGCAAACGTTCGCGCAACCAAATTGTCGACGACCGGTGGGTTCTTGCGCTCAGGTAACACTACTTTTTTGGTTGGAATTGAAGACGAACGAGTGGAAGAAGTATTGGCACTGATCAAAAAAACATCTCATTCACGGGGGCAATTTATGACACCTCAAGTAAACATGAATGTTTCGATGGATGCATCAGCTTCTTATCCGGTTGAAGTTCATGTTGGTGGGGCAACAGTGTTTGTTCTGCCAATTGAACAATTTCATCAATTTTAGAGTGTGAATAAAATGCAAAATATGTTGGCAACAATTAATGCAAATCAACCACAATTGGTTCATCGCTTCGAGTTAGCGATTAAGCATGGCGAATTAGCACATGCCTATTTATTGGTAGGCCCATCTGGCGTAGGCAAAACACGGTTAGCGCAGTGGATTGCAATGCGTCTTTTTTGTATCCATGTTGAAAATGGGCAGCCAGATGGTACCTGTGAAGAATGTCAACGGATCAGCAAACAACTGCACCCAGACGTATTAACGATTGCGCCAGATGGTCGTCAAATTAAAGTCGACCAAGTACGCTATTTAAAGGCCGAATTTTCCAAGAGCGCCGTGGAAGGATCCAAAAAAATTTTTATTATCCACGATGCTGATAAAATGACTGTGAGCGCTGCGAATAGTTTGTTAAAATTTTTAGAAGAACCAAGTGGCGATTTTGTGGCATTTTTATTAACCACCAACAAGAGTGCCATTTTACCAACAATTCAATCTAGAACCCAAATCGTTGAGTTTCCACCATTGCCACCAGAGGCATTTATGGAATTACTGCAGCAACACGAAGTTCCTAGTTCGCTGATGCAGCTGGCGGCCAATTTAACCAGTTCGATTGCGACTGTTGATGAATTAATGCAAGACGACTGGTTAATGAACGCGAAAGAGACAATTGAACAGTGGTATCAGGCTGTTAGCCAAACAGACATGCAGGCGTTCGTTTTTGTTCAAACCAAAATAATGAAATTAGCCACTAACCGTAATTTGCAACAAGTGTTATTGACAATGATTATGTTAATCTGGCGTGATACGATGTTTGTGGCCAATCAGGAAATTGCCACAGATAAAATTAGTTATCAATCAGCACTAACAACGATGAAATCATTTGTACAACAACATAGTCCACGCAAAGTAACCACCGTGGCCCAATTAACATTATCAACTAGCAAAATGTTAGACCAAAATGTCAGTTTTCAAAATGTGGTTGAACAATTAACTATCCGAATTATTGAGCAATTAAAAGAGGAGGCAGGTGTTGTTAAATGAATGAAAGTTTAGATAAAAGTGAGATTTATGACCGGTTTGCACAAGTAACAAAACAGACAAAGGATTTGTTAGCCAACATGGAACAATTACAAACTAAAATGACTGAGATCTTGGAAGAAAACGCCGAACTTTCCATTGAAAATGAGCATTTGCACCAAGTAATTGTTAAGACACAGGAGCAAAGCGATCCGAGTGAGCTATCAACACCACGCCAAAATTTGCAAAAATTGTATGAGCAGGGTTTTCATGTGTGTAACGAGTATTATGGCAAACGACTGGACAGAAATGAATCATGCACTTTTTGTTTGGACGCCATTTTTGGCCGACATCAACAGTAATGATTAGGGGAGGAATAAAAAAATGCAAGCGCAACAAAGTTTCGGCAAGCAGACCATGGGTGTCTTGTATTTAGTTCCGACACCAATTGGAAATTTGCAAGATATGACCTTTCGGGCAGTGCGGACATTAAAAGACGTTGACTTAATTGCTGCTGAAGATACACGTAACACACAAAAACTGCTTAATCACTTTGAAATTGAAACTAAACAAATTAGTTTTCATGAGCACAATACAAGTGAACGGATCCCCCAATTAGTGGCTAAACTTGCAGCTGGTATGTCGATTGCACAGGTTAGCGATGCGGGGATGCCGTCCATTTCTGATCCCGGTCAGGAATTAGTGGCTCAATGTGTTGCCCAGCAGATTGTGGTAGTACCATTGCCCGGCGCCAATGCTGGCTTAACCGGGTTGATTGCATCCGGGTTAGTGCCACAGCCATTTTATTTTTATGGGTTTTTAGGTCGTAAAACTGGTCAGCAAGAGGAAGAATTACAGACTTTAGCGCTGCATCCGGAAACGTTGATTTTTTATGAAGCGCCGCACCGGCTTAAAAAAACATTAACCAACATTGTTGCTATTTTTGGCGAGAAGCGTCAAGGTGTCCTCGCTCGTGAACTAACCAAAAAACATGAAGAGTTTATCCGTGGCTCGTTAGCTGAATTACTTGAGTGGGCCACTGAAACAAATGTTCGTGGTGAATTTGTGATCTTAGTTGCAGGTAATCAAAATTCGACCAGGGTTTCGGATCAGAATGAATTAACGCCCGTTAATGACCAAATCAACCGCTTAATTGGTGATGGGTTATCTCCTAACGTTGCCATCAAACAAGTGGCAAAGCAGCGCAATTTAAATCGACAGGAAGTCTACAAAAATTATCATCAACTTTAGGAGGTGCTCGAGTGATATTAGAACCAAATGAATTTGAAATGAAGCATACAGTTACATATTATGAGTGTGATCCAACTGGCATCGTTACACCAGGCATGTTAATCAATATGGTTGTATTAGTGTCTGAAAAACAAAGTGAAGCACTTAATATTGGCACACAAGTCGTCAATGATAACGGTGGTGGCTGGGTGATTACTAATTATGAAATTGACATTACTAATTTACCGAAGATTGATGAAGTAGTTGTACTTGGTACGCGGGCCACATCATATAATCGTTATTTTGCTTTTCGTGAATTTTGGGTCCGGGATCAAGATGGGCATGAATTTGCGCACATCAAGGGCATGTTTGTGTTTATGGATTTTGCTTCACGGAAGATGGCTCGTATTCCGGCAGCAATTATTGATCCATATCACTCTGTGTCGGTAAAGCGGATTCCACGCATCACTAATCCAGCAGTAATCGCTGCTGATGAGGCAACCGATAATAATCAGTATCGCGTCCGCTACTTTGATATTGATTCCAATCATCACGTTAATAATGCGCATTACTTTGATTGGATGCTTGATGTTCTCGGTGCTGACTTTTTGAAAACGCACCTATTGAAGAAAATGAAGATCAAGTATGAACGCGAAATACGATATGGGCAGATGGTAACGAGTGTTGCCAGTAAACCACAGGTAGATGTGCCAACAAACCAATTAACCACTAAGCATCAAATTATGGTTGATGATGTGATTACCACTCAAGCAGATTGTCAGTGGATTACGCGTTCGTAGAATTATTTTTGTGGTAAACTAAACTTAAATATTATAATTTTTTTTGGAGGGATACAATGTCAATTTTAGTAGCTGGTGGTGCAGGTTATATCGGTTCTCATATGGTTGCCCGGTTAATTGAGCGGGGACAAAGCGTGGTCGTGGTTGATAATCTATCAACTGGTCATAAAGGCGCAATTGACGCTAAAGCCAAGTTCTATGAAGGGGATGTTCGCGACCGTGAATTTTTAGATGGAGTATTTAATGCTGAACCAATTGAAGCGGTAGTTCATTTTGCTGCTTTTTCAGTTGTGCCTGAATCAATGGAAAAGCCATTAAAGTATTTTGATAATAATACTGGTGGCATGATCACCCTACTAGAAGTAATGCGTGACCATAATGTTCAGCGGATTGTCTTTTCATCCACTGCCGCTACATATGGTATTCCCACCTCAATTCCAATTAAAGAAACTGACCCACAGTTACCAATTAACCCATATGGTGAGAGTAAATTACTGATGGAAAAGATTATGCACTGGACTGATGTTGCTTATGGCATCAAGTTTGTTGCCTTACGCTACTTCAACGTAGCTGGTGCGAAACCAGATGGCTCAATTGGCGAGGATCATGGTCCAGAAACCCACTTAGTTCCAATTATTTTACAAGTTGCTCAAGGTAAACGTGATGAATTGAGTATCTTCGGGGATGACTACGATACGCCAGATGGGACTAACGTTCGCGACTATGTGCATGTAATGGATCTTGCTGATGCTCATATTTTGGCGCTTGAATATTTAGCTAAGGGAAATGACAGTCAGGCATTCAATTTAGGTTCATCGACTGGCTTTTCAAATAAACAAATGTTGGAAGCAGCTCGAGAAGTTACTGGCAAACCAATTCCAGCAAAATTAGCCCCACGCCGACCCGGCGACCCAGATTCATTAGTAGCCGCTAGTGACAAGGCTCGCAACGTTTTAGGTTGGAAACCACAATTTGATGATGTGCATGATATTATTAAAACTGCCTGGAAGTGGCATTCAACTCATCCAAATGGGTATGGCGATCGCAAATAGTAGTGCTAGATTGATTGAGGAAAATTAACGTTTTCCTCATTTTTTTTGTGGTAAGATAGGTGATGATTAATTATGAGGAGCTTGATGACATGAAAATTTTAGCAATGGACACATCCAATCATCCATTAAGTGTTGCCTTGGTCGAAGATTGGCAATTGGTGGCAGAAACGACACTTAATTTGGCCAAAAACCACAGTGTTTACCTAATGCCGACGATCGAAAGCCTAATGAAAAGTGTGGATTGGCAGCCAGAACAACTAGACCGAGTTGTTGTGGCACATGGGCCAGGTTCATATACAGGCGTAAGAATTGCGGTTACGACCGCTAAAACATTAGCGACAACCCTCGACATTGAGTTGGTAGGTATTTCAAGCCTAAAATTGATTGCAGCTAATGTGACCACCTTTGCACCAGAGCAATTGATTGTATCATTCTTTGATGCGCGACGTGGCAATGTTTTTGCTGGTGGGTATCAATGGGTTAGTGGTAAATTAGTGACCAGCATTCCCGAAAAACACGTTGCTTTTAATAGCATGCTGAATGCACTACCAAGCGAAAATCGGTCGACTATTTTAGTTGGCGAATTGAATGATGGATTAGAAGAACAACTGAAGAATGTGACTGCCACACAATTCAAAATGGCGCCGGAGAATACGACGATTCCATCAGCTTATCAGTTAGCACTGTTAAGCAAACAAGAAACTCCAGTGAAAGACATCGATGGCTTTGTGCCCAATTACTTACGAATGACTGAAGCTGAAGTAGAATGGCAAAAACTACATCCAGGAGAATCAAAGCAATCTTATGTTCGAGAAGTTTAAGCGATGGATTAAAACTAGCCGGCAGCTACGTCGACGAGAGGAAATTTCTAATATTTTAGAAGTAAAAAATGCGGTCGTATCGATTAAAGATGCCGACTATTTTTTAGCGCGGGCACAAGTTACAGACGTGCCAGAGATATTGCAGGTGGAACAGTTGGTTTATGGGGCTACGCCGTGGAATGAAAGTGCATTTGTTCAAGAAATTAAACGGCAACGAGATCGGTTATATCTAGTGGTGCGGCAAAATGATCGGCTGTTGGGATTTGCGGGCTGTTCGTTTAATCGGCAAAATAATGAGGCTCATATAACCAATATTGCTATTACACCAGCATTTCAAAATCACGGGATTGGTCGGTATTTAATTCGTAAATTAGTTCGCAAGGCAGCGTTGCTTGACATGGACCAAATGACTTTAGAGGTGCGAGTTAGTAACACAAATGCGCAACGGCTCTATAAAAAAATGGGATTTTTAGTTAAAAATGTCAAAAAAGGCTATTATTTTGGCGATCACGAAGACGCACTAAATATGGTACTGGATTTGAATTACATGAAGGGGAAAAATTGACGATGGGAGAACGAAACTTAATTTTGGCCTTTGAGTCAAGCTGTGACGAGACAAGTATTGCAGTTGTTGAAGATGGTAGAACAATTCTTTCAAATATTATTGCAACACAAATTGACAGTCACAAAAGGTTTGGTGGGGTTGTACCAGAAGTAGCTAGCCGCCATCATATCGAACAAGTTACACGCTGCTTAAAAGAGGCACTAAGCAAGGCTAATGTTACATATGCAGATTTAACTGCAGTGGCGGTAACGTATGGCCCTGGGCTAGTGGGTGCACTTTTAATTGGGGTTACCGCTGCTAAGGCAGTTGCATTTGCACATCACTTACCATTAATCCCAGTTAACCACATGGCTGGCCATATTTATGCTGGCCGATTTGTGAGTGACTTTGAATTTCCACAAATGGCATTATTGGTTTCCGGTGGTCATACTGAGCTGGTTTATATTGAAAGCGAAAATGATTTCAAAATTTTGGGTGAAACTCGCGACGATGCGGCTGGGGAAGCTTATGACAAGATTGGTCGGGTGCTTGGGGTCACTTATCCTGCCGGCAAAACGATTGATCAGTGGGCGCATCAAGGTGAAGATACATTTGATTTTCCACGAGCAATGGAAAAAGATGCCAGTTACGATTTTAGTTTTAGTGGGTTAAAGAGTTCTTTTATTAATACTGTTCATAATGCAGAACAACGCAAAGTGACACTAAATAAAGAAGATTTGGCTGCTAGTTTTCAACAAAGCGTAGTCGATGTACTAGCTGAAAAAACAGATCGTGCATTGGACCGGTTTCCGGTCAAACAACTAGTTTTAGCTGGCGGGGTTGCTGCAAATCTGGGCTTACGTGAACGAATTGAACGTGATATGCACCAAAAACATCCTGCTACTAAATTAATTATGGCGCCAATTAAACTTTGTGGGGACAATGCTGCTATGATCGGTGCAGCTGGATATGTTGCGTATCAGCATCAAAAACGAGCACAAATGGATTTAAACGCGGAACCAGGATTATCGTTTTAAACTGCTAAAATTATATGATATTGATAGGCCAAATATGGCTTACCAATTTTTTTATTTACTTAATAAACGGCGTCGCAATAGTATTTGTCTTACATTTACCAATTTGATGTGAAAGTTAGTGTAAGGTTTTCCTAGATGGTCAACATATTTCTAGGAATATTCATTTTAGATTGAATATATAAGAAAAGACCTGTAGCCTTTTAATCGACGAAGATTAAAAGAAAGGATGCAGGTCTTT
>NZ_AWTT01000026.1 GCF_000876205.1 Paucilactobacillus wasatchensis
GCTGCCAACGACAAATGATAAACAGCATTCAAATTGATGTTGATGACAGCGTCCCAATCAGCATCCTTAGATTCCAAAATTGGGTTTCGTTTAATCATCCCCGCATTGTTTACCAAAATATCGATATGGTCAAACAAAGCCACTGCTTGATCCATCACCTTATTAGCAATTCCAGCCGCAGTTAAATCAGCCTGCATAAATTCAACCTTACTACCTTTGGCCTCAATCAAGCCACGGGTTTCATCCCAACCTTGTGTACCATGAGTAACAACAAAAATATTGGCGCCAGCTTCTGCTAATGCAACCGCATAGGCTTGCCCGAGCCCAGTATTTCCGCCGGTAACAATCGCTACCTTGCCCTTTAGGTTAAAAAAGTTCATTTTGAACGTGTTCAATGCTTCTGCGCGTGCTTGAATTTCTTGTTGTGATTCAGCCATTTAATTTCGCTCCATTCTATTTGCTAGTATGTGATATTCAACATATTTCTCATTAAGAAATGTTGTTTCCTATTTAGTGCCAATAAAACTAGTATAATAGTTTTAGCTAATAATGCAAGCAATTCACCATTAGCCCCGGTCGCAAATTAAATTTCGGCGACAATCCGTTGTTGCATTGTTTTGGCTTGTGCCACAATTTCTCCAATCTTATCCTGCTTTACCCGATATTTTGGAATACTAATACTGAAGGCTCCATATATTCTTTCCTCTTTCACAATAGAAAAGCCCAGGCAATAAACATCAGGTTGATTTTCTTCGTCATCAATCGAGTAACCTCGTTTGCGAATACCATTCAAATTATCCCGCAACTTTTTTTCCTTAGTGATCGTATTTTGTGTCAGCTTGGTCATCTTAACCTCAGCAAAATATTGCTGCAATTTGGTCGGCTCATATAACGATAAAATCGCCTTGCCCATTGCAGAAGAATACATATTCATGCCACCACCAATTCGTGAAACCAGGTATACACTTTGGGGACTTTCCATTTTTTCCAGTAGTGTGATTGTGTCATCCTCGATGATACCTAAATTAATCGTTTCTCTGGTTTGATCACGTAATTCACGCAACAAAGGCAATGCTACTTGGCGAATATCAAACGTAGCATCCACTTTTTGTGCATATCCCAAAAAAACCGTCCCCAAATAATATTGCTTTGTTTTGTCGTTACGCCGAACAAAATCACAGTATTCCAATGTTTTTAAAATTTTTAACACCGTCGACTTCGTCATTGCGACGTGTTCACTGATATCTTTCAAGGTTGGCGCCGTTTGAGCATCCAAAATGAAGTCCATGATTTGTTTGCCTTTAATAAGGACACCACCATACATATTTTCTGTCGTCGCTGCGGTCATATTTGTACTCCTTTATTTCTTATTAGGAAATAGTTTACCTCATTTAGGCAATATTAGAAAGTAGCAGGCTCAACCAAATAAATAAAGACCAGCTGCTTAACCGAGAAAATCGGTTCAACAACTGATCTTTGTTTTCATTTGTTACCTATGATTAACCACACTCTGGCGTTCAATTAGTTTCGTTCCCACAGTCACCTTTTTAACATAATCACGGTCACTATTAAACTGTTCTACCATTAAGTCGACCGCGCTGGCACCCATCTGATCCGTAGCTACATGCACAGATGAAAGCCCTGGGTAAACATAATTAGCAATGGTTGTATCGTTAAAGCTAATCAAACTAACTCGGTTAGGGATTTCAATTTTGGCTTCCTGCAGGGCTTTTAATGCCCCTACTGCCATTGGATCGTTGGCAATGAAAAATGCATGGGGTAAGCCCTCCCCCAATTGCCTGATTGCTTGTTTCATCATCTGGTAACCTGACTCAGAAGTGTACCGTCCTTCAAATACAAATTCAGGCTGATATATCTGTTCGGCTTGCATTTTTTTAATAAAGTAATGTCGCCGCGGATCTGGCACATTTTCTTCATCATCTGCGGTCGTCTCACTACCATAAATCATACCAATATCCTTTAGATTTCGTAACAAGAAAGTATCGATTGCATTACTTACTGAATGGTCAAAATCGGTCACCACACTGTCACAATCAAGCCCCAGTCCATCATAATCTACTAATATAACATGACTATTTATTTGCTTGAATTGCTTAATTTGTGATTGACTAAATTTGCCCACTGCAATAATACCGTCAACATCCGCTGGTAGTTGATCTAAATTATTTTGGTAGACTTGAATTGCTTTAAAGCCCAGCTGCTGGCAATGTTGTTCAATGCCCATTCGAATTGACATGTAATATAAATCGTCCAATTCTTGTTTTTCCGTGTACCACTGGACCACTGCAATCTTCTTAACTTGCTGACGGCCAAACCGTTTGTGTTTGACATAGTTGAGCTGTTCAGCAATTTCAAATACTCGTTGCCGGGTTTCATCACTAACAGACAGACTGGCATCGTAATTTAATACCCGCGAAACCGTGGTTAATGAAACATTTGCCTGTTGTGCAATGTCTTTTAATGTAACTGCCATCCCATTTTCCCCCGAGTATTTGAATTAAAACTGACTGACAAATTGCGATAATGCTTGCTGCCCACGATCATCATTTTTAAACACACCAGCATCTTCCAACACACGCGCAAACACATTTGCAACAGCCTGATGTAATACATCCGTCACATTATCAGCTGTAATAACTTGTTGTTGCTTAATTTGATCTGCCCATGCTACATGCATTGCTGCGATTTGATTGGGTTGACCTAACCAGTACTGTTCAACCTGCGCTAACTCCTCTTTTAAGCGGGCAGGTAAGATAGCACGACCCATAACTTCGATTAGACCAATATTTTCCTTCTTAATGTGCTGCACATCTTGATGTGGATGAAAAATTCCGTCCGGAAATTCAGCCGAAGTGTTATTATCACGCAACACAATATCTAACACATACTGATCGCCATCTCGATGCATAATCGGCGTGACAGTATGATGTTCTTCACCATTTGATTGTGCGTTAATCTGCAGTTCTGGAGCACTATATTTCTTCCACGCGGCCATAATATCAGTTCCAGCACTAATTAATTGGTCTGTGTCACTACTACTTAAACGCAGATCAGTCATCGGCCAGTTAACGATCCCAGCTGCAATTGCCGGGTACTTTTTCATTGTAAATGCTTGTCGAATGCCGGCCTTCATCATCGGAAAGACATGACGCCCGCCCTGATAGTGTTCATGTGCCAGCATTGAGCCACCCACAATTGGTAAATCGGCATTGCTACCAACAAAGTACTCTGGGAATTGACGCTCAATATCAATCAAATTAACCAGTGTTTGGCGATTAATTTGCATTGGTTCATGTTTTTCATCCAAGAAAATACAATGTTCATTGAAATAAGCATATGGAGAGTATTGAAAGCCCCACTGTTGGCCACCAACATTCATGCGAATAATCCGATGATTACTACGTGCTGGATAACCTAATCGGCCAAGATAACCTTCATTTTCCATGCATAACTGACATTGTGGGTACTGATCGTCACTTTGATGAGCCGCAGCCGCAATTGCCTTGGGGTCCTTTTCTGGTTTGGACAAATTAATCGTAATCTGTAAATCACCATACTGCGTTCCCTTTTCAAACACAATATTTTTAGCAATCGCCTTGGTTTTGATATAGTCATTATCCTGGCATAACTGATAAAAAAACTTAGTGGCTGCTTGGGGACTCTTTTTATAGGCTTCCCAAAACCGATTGTTAACCTGAGCTGGTGTTGGTGTCACCAAATCCATCAACTGATCATTTAAAATTTCACGACTAGTAACGTCATCGGTAATCTTCTGATTTTGTACTGCCAAAGCAACTAATTGCTGTCCAACAGTCAAATCACTATCAGCATCAACCTGTGCGTCTTGATCCCCAACTAACGCTCGTACTCGGTTAACCAAATAAAAACGGTCTAATGGTTCGTAACTGGTCGCCGCAATAATTTGTTCGACAAATTGTTCTATCATCGACATTCTAACTCTCCCTCTTATGCAGTACTGTAATTATTTTACTTCATGTGGTCCGTCCACGATTTCAGCATCGTAAAATTCAGCATCATAACCAATGGTTTGCTTATAAGTGGCACCGACATTTTTCTCAAAAGCGTCAACTTGGTCCTTTTTAACAATGGCAATTGCACTACCACCAAAGCCGCCCCCGATCATCCGGGCTCCTAGGACACCTGGTTGTTTCCAAGCGGTGCTTGCTAAGGTATCGAGTTCCTTACCGGTAACTTCATAATCATATTCCAGTGAAATATGTGAAGCATTAATCAAACGACCCAATTTTTCCAAATCTTGGTCTAACAATGCTTGCTTAGCCTTCAACGTTCGTTGATTTTCAATGACCACGTGACGGGCACGCCGAATCAAAATGTCATCATTGATGAGATAAGTATATTGGTCAAATGTATCTTCATCTAAATCACCCAGCGCTTTAATATCAAGCCCTTTTTGCAGACGACGAACTGCTTCTTCGTTTTGTGCCCGCCGTTCATTATATTTAGAATCGATCAATGAGTGTTCCTTATTAGTATTCATAATCACAACGGTGTAGTCGTTTAATGCCAATGGGTAGTAGTGATACTCCATGGTGTTCGTATCAAGCAAAATGGCGTTATCTTTCTTACCCATTCCAACCGCAAATTGATCCATAATTCCTGAATTCAAACCAACAAAATCGTTTTCAACCTTTTGGCCTAACTTCACTAACTCAATTTGTTCGATATCTAAGTTATACTCATGCTTCAAAATGTAACCCATTAATAATTCAATTGACGCTGACGATGACAGGCCCGCACCGTAAGGTAAATTACCATGCACTAATAAATCAAAACCATGGTCAAATTTGAAACCATGCTGTAGTAATTGCACCACCATACCTTTAAAATAGTTAATCCATTTACTCTTAGCTTCAGTTTCGGGCTTCAAATCACCAATTTCGAAGTTTTCAATGTCATCACTCTTCATATTAACTGAATATAACCGAATTTGATTATCAGTCCGTGGTGCATAAACCCCGTAAGTCCCTAAACTAATGGCACATGGAAATACGTTACCACCATTAAAATCAGTATATTCACCAATAATATTAATCCGTCCTGGTGAAAAATAAACTCGTTGACCAGCAACACCGTAAACTTTTTCAAATTGTGCTAATAATTCATTTTTATCCATAATCTTGTTTTCCTCCATCAAAGCTCAAACAAAGTTGAGTAAAATTTTTACTAAATTAAATATAGAAGCAATCACAAATTTTGTCAAGCAGCCTTTTCTAGTAAACCTTAATTTTACAGTAATGAAAGCGGATAACTTTATTTATCAATGATGATCGCAACAATTGGTAAACTTTTAAACCGCCAATCCGGATAAAGTTCGTGAAAAGCTGTACAAACGCCTATTAGACCAATATTTGAATTAAATTTATTAGTAAAAAACTGTTGCATTTTTACTAAACTTGTTTTACATTAGGGTAAGCGTTTACAAATAAGCAAAGGAGAAAACTCAATGGCTAGAAAAGATGAACAAATTAAAATAGATCCAACTGATTTTGCCCATATGGTTCTGGGCGGTAGTCTTAAAAAAGATGATGAAGAAGACTTAGTATACATCAAGCGACAATTACGACTCTACCTGGAATCGTTGTTACTGGCGCAAGATTTCAACGATTTGGAAGAAACTCAGTTTGACGTTGCAAAGGAAAGTCAACGTGACGAAATTTTGCAAAAAATCATTGAACATCGGTATTAATTTAAAATTTTGGACCATAGGAGAATGAGAATATGAAACATGTAAAACAGTATACTTCATATGCCTTAGGTGCGTTTGGTCATGATGCGTTCTACCAAACACTAAGTACCTACCTCATGTTGTTTGTTACTAGTCAGTTGTTTGACACTAGTGATAAGGCGTTTAATGCCCGCATGATTGGCTATGTTACATTATTAATGACCGGAATTCGGTTAGTCGAAATTATTTTTGATCCGCTAATTGGTGGGGCAGTTGATAACACAGACACCCGCTGGGGTAAATTCAAGCCTTGGTTGCTAGTTGGTGCAACAGTTAGTTCCATTATGTTAGTCATTGTCTTTACTGACTTTGGTGGCTTAACCACTAAAAATCCAGTGCTATATTTAGTACTATTCGGAATTGCATTTGTTGTTTTGGATATTTTCTATTCATTTAAGGATATTTCATTTTGGTCAATGCTGCCTGCTTTGAGTGTTGACTCAAAGGTTCGGGCTAAGTTTGGTACGATTGGTCGTTTGGGTTCTACTTTAGGTGCCCAAGGTGTACCAATTGTGATTTTCCCATTAATCGTTTTCTTCTCACAAACATTTTCTGGCACCCACGGCGAGGCAAAAACACATGCCGGCTGGATTGGCTTCGCGGTTGTTATCGCGTTAGTTTCTTTCTTAGGCGCTCTGGCAACTATTTTGGGAACCAAAGAAAAGAAGAGTTTGATTCGTGATAATAGTGAAAAAGTTCGGTTCCGCGACGTCTTCAAGGTACTTGCTAAGAATGACCAACTAATGTGGTTGGCATTGTCGTACTTCCTCTTTGCCTTGAGCTATGTGGTTACTAACTCACTGTTAGCATATTATTTCCAATATGTCCTCGGTCGCTCAGATTCATATTGGTTGGTCGGTGTAATTACTGCAATCTTGGGAATCATTTCAGTATCACTCTTCCCTGCTCTAGTTGCATTAATCAAACGTCGGGCCATCTATGTTGGTGGTATCGTAATGATGCTAGTCGGTTACGGTATCTTCTTAATCGCTGGTCATAACGTGATTGCAGTCCTCGTTGCAATCGCAATCTTCTTCTTCCCATACCCAATGATTTTCTTGGCCGCCTTAATGACGATTACAGATAGTGTTGAATATGGTCAATTGAAGAATGGTACCCGGAATGAATCAGTTACTTTGTCTGTACGTCCATTGATTGATAAAGTTGCTGGTGCCATCGCCAACAGTGTTGTTGGTTTAGCTGCTGTCCATTCAGGAATGATTGGAAATGCCAAGCCAAGCAGCATCAGTGCAGGTCAATTATTAAACTTCAGAAGTTACATGTTCTTTGCCCCAATCGTACTAATTGTCATTGCTGCATTAGTTTACCTGTTCAAGGTTGAGCTATCAGAAGCAAAACATAAGGAGATTGTTACGGAGTTGGAGACAAAACTAGAAGCTGAAAAGAAATAGAGTGTGAACAGCTACGTTAAGAAGCTGTAGTGTAACGTGAAAAAATGAGGTATCTAATTCGGTTTTTGAATTGGGTACCTTATTTTTTTATGTTACAAGGAAGCTTCTGTGGCTGTGAACACGTTTCAAAATAGAGTGTGAACAGCTACGTTAAGAAACTGTAGTGTAACGTGAAAAAATGAGGTATCTAATTCGGTTTTTGAATTGGGTACCTTATTTTTTTATGTTACAAGGAAGCTTCTGTGGCTGTGAATATATTTCAAAAAAATATGAACATGTGAGAAAACAAAAAAGCCAGGGCCAACACCCCAGCTTAGTTAACGTAGCCATGTTTAGTTATCCTTCTCCAAAGCTTCCCAAAGACCATTCAAATAAGCAATTCCCAGTGCACGATCATACAGTCCATAGCCAGGACGACCAGTTTCGCCCCAAATATTACGACCGTGATCAGGTCTGATATATCCATCAAAATGGGTATCATGCAAAGCCTTCATGACTTCAAACATATCAATCGAGCCAGTGGATGATAAATGTGAAGACTCGTGAAAGTCCCCTGGTGCACCGGCAAATTTAATGTTACGAGCATGAATAAATGGCGCACGATCCTGCTTAACAAACTCACGAATCAAAGCAGGCACATCATTTTCAGGATTTTCACCCAAGCTGCCAGTACAGATCGTCAATGCATTGTAAGGACTATCATGCATAGCTACAATTGCTTCCATATCCTCACGGTTTTTATAAATCCGTGGTAACCCAAATAAAGGACGTGGTGGATCATCCGGATGCATTGCCATCTTAATATCGCATTCCTCACAAACTGGAATGATAGCATCCAAGAAGTACTTGAGATTTTCTCTTAACTTTTCTGCATCGACATCAGCATATTCACTGAACAGTCGTTTAACCTCAGCCAACCGCTCTGGTTCCCAACCTGGCAATGAATATCCGTTTGCTTCATCCTGAACGGATTTGATAATATCCTCAGGATCGCCCTCAACTTTGGCAGCCTCAAATGACATTACATTAGAACCATCTTCCAATTTAAGTGCTAGATTGGTTCTAATCCAGTCAAATACTGGCATAAAGTTGTAGCAAATTACCTTAATCCCATATTCGGATAGATTCCGAATTGTTTGCTGATAGTTAGCAATATAGCGATCACGACTTGGTTTACCAATTTTGATATCGTCATGAATATTGACACTTTCAATCACTTCAAGCTTTAAGCCTGCAGCTTCAACCTCTTGCTTAAGCTGCGCGATCCGTTCCTTTGGCCAGACCTCACCAACTGGAATATCGAACAACGCTCCAACAACCTGAGTTGTACCAGGTATTTGACGAATTTGGGAAAGTGAAATTGGATCATCGTCTTGTCCAAACCACCGAAAGCCCATTTTTAACATTACAAATCTTTCCTTTCCAATTAACAAAATTTAAAGTAATATATTAGTATACTTGTTCACGCTTTCATTATAATAGATTAACCTATAAATGCAATGGTCAATTGTCATTATGAGAATTATTACCCGTCCTTACTGCCACTAATCTTTTATTATTGACACACTAACCCGTTTATCGCACAATATTTCATGGAGGCACTATCATGCAAAATGCTGCTAATAATTTACAAACACAAGCATACGAACTGATTAAAAACAAAATTATCCGCGCTGAATATACTCCGGGTCAAAAAATCGTAGAAAAAGAAGTCGAAGCAACGATTAATATTGGTCGCACGCCAGTTCGTGAAGCGTTAATTCATCTACGGCGCGATGGCTTAATTAATGTAGTTCCTCAAAGTGGCACATCCATTTCATTAATTGACATGCACGCTGCCACCTCTGCTAGGTTCGTCCGTGAAAGTATTGAAAAGAAAGTTGTGATGGAAGCTGGTAACCAGATGAATACATTAAATGCGGCCAGCTTTGACCAAATTTTGCAACAACAAAAATTACAAATCGAAAGCCGCAATGTACCAGCCTTTTTTGCTGCTGATGAGGCTTTTCACCGCAAATTTTACGAAATTACCGACAAAATTTTAGTTTGGGATTGGTTACAAATTGTCAATATTCACTTAAATCGATTCCGCTGGTTGCGACTTAAAGTGGCTGAATTGAACTGGGATACATTGATTGAACAGCACCAACATATTTTAGACGCAGTTCAGCACCATAATGTTGAGGAAGCTGGCTTCTTAGCTAGTCAACATTTACATTTAATGTTGGAGGAGCAACAAACTCTGTTAGAGAAGTTTCCTGAATATTTTATTGAGAGGCAGGATTGAATTTTTTGTTGAGCAAATATGTTCCAACTTCTGAAAGCGATTTGTCTCACTCTATTTTAGAAACGTGTTGCAGCCACTGACCCCTAATGTATAAAGTAAAATCACCATAGCAACTTCACAAGACGAAGTTGCTATGGTGATTTTGCCTTATACCACGGAGTCAATTCGTGGCTACGCACACTCTATTTTGACAATTCATTTACGGCCGCCACCACATTTTCTGGTGTAAACCCAAATTCCTTTACAATTTCTTGGCCATTGCCGCTTAAGCCGAATTGGTCGATTCCCAGACTCTTACCATCTAGGCCGACAAACTTACCCCAGGCTTGGCAACTTCCCATTTCGATTGATACTCGATTTCGGACTTCATTAGGTAGCACCTTTTCCTGGTAGTCAGCCGATTGGGCGTTAAATGTCTTGATACTTGGCATCGATACCACAGAGACGTCCTTACCCTGCTTATCTAATTGAGCTTGCGCCTCAAGTGCCAGACTCACCTCAGAACCACTAGCCATGATAATTGCTTCTGGCTTGGCTGCTTTTTGTGGTGAAATAACATACCCACCGCGACTTAACCCATCTGGATTAGTTCGTGCTCCTGCTAATGCAGGCACGCCTTGACGCGTTAGAATAATGACAACCGGATGATCCGTTGACTTTAACGCTACCTTCCACGCCGCTGCAACTTCATTAGCATCGGCTGGTCTAATTACTTCCACGTTTGGAATGGCTTGTAGACTAACTAATTGTTCAACTGGTTCATGCGTAGGACCATCTTCACCAACTGCAATGGAGTCGTGTGTAAATACATAGGTCACTGGAATCTTTTGAATCGCAGCCAACCGAATTGCAGCTCGCATATAATCTGAAAAGACCATGAAAGTACTACCATAAACACGCGTCCCGCCATGCAATGCAATCCCGTTAATCGCAGCTGCCTCACCGAATTCACGCACGCCAAACCATAGATTACGGCTCGTTGGGTTCTGTTTGCTAAACCGATCTGATTCATCAATTTGTGTTTTGTTAGAACTGAATAGATCCGCAGACCCACCCCAGATGGTTGGAATGCTTTCGGCCATCGATTGTAAAATAGTCGAACCCGTTGCACGTGTAGCTTTCGATTCACCATCTTCAAAGACCGGCAAAAAACTGAAATCTGTTGTAATTTTACCAGTTACTGCTTGTTTAAATTGTTGTGCCAGTTCTGGGTAAGTTTGTGAGTATTCAGCAAGCATCTGATTCCAATCACTTTGTGCCTGCGCCCCACGAGTTTGGATCTGTTCATTAAACCGATCGTAAACCCTAGCTGGCACTGTAAATGCTGGCTTGTCCCAATTGTAAAATTCATGTAGTTTAGCGAGCGCATCTTCTTTGAATGGAGCACCATGAACTTTATGAGTTCCCGCACCAGGAGCACCGTAACCAATCTGAGTTTTAACTTCAATAATTGTTGGTTTTTCATGCTGTGATTTGGCTTTAGCAATCGCCGTTGTAATTTCATCCAGATCGTTACCATCTTCGACTCGGAGATAATTCCAGTGGTAAGCCTCAAAGCGTTCCTTAACATTTTCATTAAATGAATTGCTTAATGGTCCGTCCAACGAAACATCATTAGAATCATACAACATGATCAATTTATCCAACCCGTAATGACCAGCTAAACTCGCAGATTCATGTGAAATGCCTTCCATTAGATCACCATCACCACATAATGCATATGTATAGTGATCAACCACTTTGAAATTGTCCCGGTTATAGGTTGCCCCTAAATGCAGCTCAGCCATCGCCATCCCCACTGCCATGCCAATTCCTTGGCCAAGTGGACCAGTAGTAGCTTCAACGCCATCTGTATGGCCATATTCTGGATGTCCTGGTGTTTTAGAACCAATCTGACGGAACCGCTTTAATTCATCCAATGGCAAATCAAAACCTGATAAATGTAACAGACTGTATAATAACGCTGAACCGTGACCAGCTGATAGAATAAAGCGATCACGGTTAAACCACTTGCTATCCTTCGGGTTAGTATTTAAAAACTTTTGCCATAAGACATATGTCATTGGCGCAGCATCTAGCGGTAACCCTGGATGACCTGAATTTGCAGCTTGGACTTCATCCACACTTAGCATTCTTAAAGTATTGACACTTAATTGGTCAGTTTCATCAAACATAATTTCATAAACCTCCAGAAAATTTTCGATTAATTGCTAAGTTTTGATCAGCAATTCAATAAATAATGAGCATGTAAATATCATATCAGTCAGAATTGGTATATTCAAGTAAAAACTTTAAAAAGCCAATATTATAATGATTATTTAAAACAATTGTTAAATTGGTATAGATTGATAAAAAGAGACACTTTCACATTATCAGTTTTAGTTCATAGTTTAAGCTTATGATTATAATTAATAAAAATCAAGAAATATGACGTACTAAATCCTGATTAAATGTCTTTAATATACCAAGTATCACACCCAGAATGAATATCCCCATCAAATGGCTCCGCTAAAGGATGAAAGTTCATTTTTTGGTACAGTAAATTTGCAATTGGTAATTTGGTATCAGTAACGATATACATGCGTTGATAACCGAAATTTTGGGCGTGCTCAACTGCTAAATGGATAAACCGTTTGGATAGTCCGTGGCCCCTGGCAGCAGAATCTATGTATAATTTTTGAAGCTCACAAGTATCATCGGCACCAGCAACCGGTCCAATGCCACAGCCGCCGACGACTTTATTTTGTTCATCAACAGCGACCCAATACTTAGCCCGAGGTAGTGCTTGATAATACTGTGCTAATTCATCTAACTGTGGATCAAAATAAGCAGTCCCTGGACGATCTAGGTGAGCATCGCGCAAACATTGTTGCAAAATTTGTTTCATTGCAAGGTTATCTGACGGAGTTATTTCTCTAATTGTTTCCATCTAATTCCTCCTTTTATGGTTGTAGATATTATACTGTTCTTACCGCTATATTAATACAAATATTTATTAATAATTCAGAAAAAAGTTATCAAAAAAAATCCCTGTCAGCTAATTAGCCTTCAAGGATCTCTTTTATCCTATTTACTTACATCAAACACATAACTATTTGGATAGAAATTCCACCGATAAGCGCGATAAACATACGCTTTATTAGATGGATTCGGTACGGTCAAATTAAATACCTGTTTGCTACCATCAACTTCAATTATGTTACTTTCTTTACCACTATTTTTGAAACCAAAATCAATCAAATAATTATTCTTAGCCAATTTTTGGGTTGAGCCAATAATTTGCGTAAAGTTTGTTTTCCCCAAAGTCTTCCCATATGACCAAGTTTGGTCAATCGTCATTTTATTTGTATTAATATGATATTCAATTGCTTGTGAGTACTTGCCAGACGTTTTCGCGTTACCATTAGTGACATCAATATTATTATCATACAACGTCACATTTTCACTATCAGGATTATTGTCAACATCCCCAAGCAATGACAAGTGATGCTGGCCACCCGTAATCGTGGTACCTTTAGTTGGCTTTAGCAATAGTTTGCGATATTTCCATGGCCACGTGGACTTTTTCTTACCAGAATAGATCCACTTGATTTTATCAGTCTTTAGATCAATTTTCATGATGATATCTTGGTTCCGACCTGAAATCAAGATGCTATGATCATTTTTATCATAGTCAACCGAATTCTGGTGGAACCAGTCAACTTCTCCACCAACCGACTTGTACTTTTTATACATTACAGCTGGCAGGAGACGTTTCAAATCAATCACCTTAGTAACTTTTCCTGTCTTATGAGAAATGACCACCATTGTATCCTCAACGTACTTTGAGCCATCACTAACTGTCGCCAGTAAATCATGATTAGGCAATTCCATGATGTCATGATGAATAATGGTTGTAGCACCGCCAGAAGCTGTTTTGGTCTTAGAACTGGATACTAACTTATTATTGTTAACCCCGGTTTTCGAACTGAAATTATATTCTTTGTAAACCCGGCCTAAAAAGTCAGTTTCTAGTAAATCATTATAAACTTCTTCACTTTGTTTATTTTTGCTCAACATAATTAAGTGACCGGCGTGAATTTGTTTAATCATGTGCTGAGTATATAAAGTTGAGTACCAACGAACATTACCATCTGCATCCACCGCAAATGATTGTTTTGTTGTCCGCACAATCACCGTTAATTTGTTGCTACCAATTTTCATTTCATTCTTATTATTTTTGGTAACTTTGAGATTAACTTCTTTTAAATATTTTGGCAAAGTGGCTGTGGCCTGTAACTGCATTGATTTTGTTTCAGTTGTGCCATCTTTATATTTCACGGTGACATTCACAGTATTAGCACCCGTGTACAAGCCCACTACTGGAACTTGATGGCTAGTAGAATACTTGCCATTAACCGTATTTGTAATTGAGGTTTTGGCCGTCTTGCCAACAACCGTATACGTAACTTTAGCAGCTTTATCGGTTTTAAAAATTATCAACGCGGTTAGTGGTGAAGTCTTATATGGATTCACCTTGATATACGGATCATTCAAACTATAATCATTTGACTTAACCTTAGCTGCATATGACTTATTCAGTGACTTTTGACTATCTTGTCGTGTAGTAACCAGCTTACTACCAACATTGGTTTTAATTTGACTAGTTGATAGTAGACTCTGATCGTTATGAAAATAAAAGTAGCCGCCAATCGCACCAATCACAACGACTAAAGCTCCGATGGCTCCTCAAACATACCGTTTTTTCATTTGCCCGCTCCTATTGATAATACTAGCAGTATATGTGTTTATTTTATAATAAAAGTTTGAATATGTTGTGAATTTTGACAATAAAATAACGGATAGTAGCGCTGTATACCCCGCCACTATCCGTTATTAAATTAATTTACCATGCCAATAATTAGTTGCCCCAAACTTCTTGAGCAATTTCTTTTACTAATTCAATTTTGGCCCATTGCTGCTCTTCAGTAATATTATTACCTTCATCGGTGGAAGCAAAACCACATTGAGTGCTTAAACATAGTCGATCCAACGGAACGTACTTAGCCGCTTCATGGATTCGATCAATAATTGCTTGTTTATCCTCAAGTTCGCCATTTTTGGACGTAATTAAACCGAGAACGACGAGCTGATTGTCACGCACCTTGGCAAGCGGTTCGAAACCACCAGCACGGTCTGTATCATACTCAAGAAAATAAGCATGGACATTTTCACGAGTAAACAAGGGATCAGCAACACTGTCATAGCCACCTGCTGAAGCCCAAGTTGATTGATAGTTACCACGGCAATCATGCGTGTTTACAATCAAATCTTCTGGTAAATCCTTGAGAAATTCATTGTTGACTGTGACATACAATTCCTTTGATTCAGCAATTGCTTTTTGGTCCACTGGTGCCGAATTATCAATCGCACCGTTGTTGAATCCAGCTAACATCCCCCAGGTACAGTCATCCAGCTGTAAGACACGGAGACCTGCATTATACAAATCAAGTGCAACTGTTTTGTATGCCTTAGTGATATCTTGAATCAGTTCGTCTTCACTTGGATAATATTTCTTGGTGATGTCCCTATTATCGCCACGATATAATTCGGCAATAAATTGTGCTGGTGAAGGAATTGTTTGTTTGGCCGTGCTAGGATCGCTCAAGTGATCGTGTAAAAACTTGAAGTGTTCAACGAACGGATGATTCTCACCAGAAATTTTACCAGTTAAGCGAACTGATTCTGTTCGAGTAACCAAATCGTGAAAAACATACCCTTGATCCGCGTAATATTCTTCAACTCCTTGAAGACCCCAGAAAAAGTCGGTGTGCCAAAGTTGACGCCGAAATTCACCATCTGTAATTGACTTTAATCCTGCAGCTTCCTCTTTTTTAATGAGTTCAATGATTGCTTTGTCTTCGACTGCTTTCAATTGATCGGCACTAATTTCATGATTCTGAAATTGAGCCCGAGCAGCTTTCAATTCGGCAGGACGCAAGAAGCTCCCGACGACGTCAAAGCGAAATGGTGAAGTTGTACGTTTAGTGAATGTTTGTGTGGTTTCTGTCATGTGTTTTTCTCCTTTTATATAGAGTGTTGATGAAGCCGGTTAGTCTTCGTAGGCTAAGTTGATTATCTTTTGTTCGTGCGTTTTTCACGAACGAAAGATAATTGGCTTGGACATAGAAGACTGGCTTCAGCGACACGTTTCGGCAATAGAGTGTTTTTTCAACCGGGTTGTTTCCGTAAGCTAAGTTGATTATCTCGTGTTCGCGTCTTTGGCGAGCAGGAGATAATTGGCTTAGCCCTAGAAGGCTGGCTTCAGCGACACGTTTCGGCAATAGAGTGTTTTTTCAACCGAGTTGTTTCCGTAAGCTAAGTTGATTATCTTTTGTTCGCGTCTTTGGCGAGCAGGAGATAATTGGCTTAGCTCTAGGAAACTGGTTGAAAAACCACGTTTCAGCAATAAGAGTGTTGAGACAACCGGTCAGATTCCGTAAGCTAAGTTGATTATCTTTTGTTCGCGTTCTTCGCGAACGGAAAATAATTAGCTTAGCTCTAGGAGTCTGGTTGGCTCGACACGTTTCAGCAATAAGTACCTCAACCTATAAATCCGTCCCAAAGCACCACATGACATGATCACCAATTCCATCCCCAACAAGAAAACAAGCGGTGGTTATCTTATTCAAATGTAGGTAATAAACTTTTCGTTGCATTGAAACCTCCTCCGCTTATTTTGTGCTTGAGGTGGTTACCCCCAAACCTTCGTAGCAACTGACCGAACTAAATCAATCTTGGCCCACTGTTGCTCTGGCGTTAAGACATTGCCTTCTTCAGTTGAAGCAAACCCACATTGTGTTGACAATGCCAAATTCTCTAATGGTACATATTGAGTAGCTTCATTAATACGCGCAACGACTGCATTTTCATCTTCTAATTGCCCATCTTTGGATGTAACTAATCCTAGGACAATCGTTTTATCACTGCGGCCATTAAAAATGGTTGCCAATGGAGCAAAGTCGCCGTCACGGTCATTGTCATATTCGAGGAAGAACCCGTCATAGTTTAATTGCCCTAAGTACTTAGCAACTGCCTCATAACCACCTGAGAATAAGAAGGTTGATTTGAAGTTACCGCGACAAACGTGTGTGGTGACCGTCAAATCAGCAGGTAAATTCTCAAGTAATTCGTTGATTACTTCAACGGCTTCTTGTGCCAACGTTTCATACTTGGCATGTTCTTCCGGTTGATCCTTAGTTTCATTTAATTTACTGATTAGAAACGCCCAAGTAGTATCGTCAATCTGAACATAGCGAGCACCCAATTCATATAAATGTAAAATGGTTTGGTGATAAGCACTAGCTAAATCATGAAGATAGGCTTCCCGATTGTCGTAGAATTTAGGCCAGTTGTCAGAGCGGTTATCCCGAAACAACATTGTTGGTGATGGGATCGTCTGTTTAGGCACCACTCCTGCAGGGGTTACTGACTGTAGGTATTCAAATGCGGCAAAGAATGGATGGTCAGGATTGTAAGCTACCTTGCCAATTAATTCAGCATTATCAGTCCGTGTCTTGGCACCTTGGAATTTATAACTCGCATGGTAATCATATTTTTTAACACCCTTTAACCCCCAGAGAAAATCCAAGTGCCACCAGCTACGACTAAATTCGCCATCGGTCACAGCTTTTAACCCATGCTGTGCTTCAGTTGCAACCAACTTTTCAACTTCAGCATGCTGAATCTCAGCAAATTGGTCATCTGTTAGTTCACCGGCACGATGCTTTGCAATCGCATCCTTTAATTCTGGTGCACGTAAGAAGCTACCCACAATATCATATTTGAATGGTCCAATTTTTGTTTTTACTGTCATAATTACTCTCCCTTTGCTTAATTGATGAATCGAATTTAGTCCATAAAAAAAGTCCTCACCTTCACAGAAAACTGCGAAAGTAAGGACGATTTAACGTGCTACCACCTTATTTTAGGATGCACTCGCGCACATCCCCTCACTAGGTACAAACATACCCTAGCGCGATAATGGGCGCACCCATGGTCACCTTGCAACTGCTCGGTAACCCTCACTTCAAGACCATCTTCCAAACGATAACCAGGTTTCTTTCCACCAGCCAGAAACTCTCTAATCAGGTTTTCGTTCGTACTCATCTTTTCACCGTATTTTAATAATTAGAATGTCAATATCATAAAACGTTCTGTTTAATTTGTCAAATTAAATTTTTAAAATCTTGATTTGATAGCTTAAAAATTGCTTTTTTAGGCCATTTTCGTTAAAATTGACATTATTAAAATTTGATAAGACGGGAAGAGTAATTACTATGAAAGATGAACACAATGATGTCGAATTAAATCGATCACTCGGTTTATGGTCGGCACTGTCACTGGTCGTGGGGACCATCATTGGAGTTGGTATTTTCGTTCGCCAGGCAGCTGTGCTAGATGATGCCGGTTCTACAACCGGTGCGTTATTAGCCTGGCTTGCCGGTGGCATTATTACCCTGACAGCCGGTTTAACCATTGCGGAAATCGCAACACAAATGCCAGAAACTGGTGGTTTATATGTTTATATGGAAAAACTGTATGGCAAACTGTGGGGCTTTTTATCCGGTTGGATGCAAATCATCATTTATGGTCCTGCCATGATTGCTTCATTAGGTGCATATCTATCTTTATTATTAATTGATTTTTTTCATATTCCACAGGCATGGACAATTCCAATTGCTTTGATTTCAATAATTCTGGTCGGAATTTTAAACCTATTTTCTAATCGCTATGGCGCTGGTTTTGCCATTATCACTACCATTTGTAAGCTGCTGCCCGTCGCTGCATTAGTAATCTTCGGATTATTTTTCGGTGATCAATCAGCATTAGGCCACTCCATTTCACAAGTCCATCAAAGTGCCGGCGGTTTTGGTGTTGCCATTCTTGCCACTCTCTTTGCCTTTGACGGTTGGATCTTAGTGGCCAACTTAGGTGGCGAAATTAAGAATCCAAGCAAGCGACTACCACAAGCAATTGTACTGGGTATTTTAGGTGTCTTGGTCATCTATCTATTAGTGACGTTCGGCGTTTTCCGGAGTATTCCTGCCCAAAAAATCCATGATTTGGGGACCGGTGCGATTCCATATATGGCTAACAAAGATTTTGGTACCATCGGGGGCAAACTACTTAGCATTGGCATTATTATTTCAATTGTCGGATGTATGAATGGTAAGATAATGACTTTTCCACGGATCATGTACGCAATGGCCAAAGACAAGGAGCTACCTTTCCAACACGTACTGGCTTATCTAAGCCCTACCACTCGCACTCCAATTTGGTGCACCGTCACTACCCTAGTGATTGCCGGTATCATGATTGTGTTCTTTGATGCTGACCGCCTGTCGGAGCTATGTATTTTCACCGTTTATTGTTTTTACGTCATGGCCTTCTTTGGTCCAACAATTTTACGTAGACGCAATCCAGGAATCAAGCGTGCTTTTTCAATTCCGTTGTACCCACTGACCCCCATCATTGCAATCCTAGGTTCGCTTTTCGTGATTGTTAGTGAGATTATGTCCGATCTACAAGGTGTTTTACTATCATTTATTTTTGTGATTATTGGCATCCCCGTTTTCTACTATGAGATGCGAAAACAAAAGGACGATTAATTTACCAAAATATATAACCCCAATAATTTGGCTTTTGCCGATTATTGGGGTTTAATTAATGGAGAAGCTCTTATCCTGATCAACTTTTCAAAGGAGTGATGGTATGAAACAAATTACGATCGCCAATCAAACAGTACCTGTAATTGGTGTTGGCACCTGGAACATGGGCGAAATTGCTGCACTGCATGACCAAGAAGTCCAAGCTATTAAGACTTACTTGCAGGCCCGGTGCCAAACTGATCGATACAGCAGAAATGTATGGCAATGGCAAATCAGAACTATTAGTGCATGATGCAATCAAAGATGTAGACCGTTCACAATTGATGATCGTCGACAAAGTGTTACCACAAAATGCTTATGCTGCGCACATGGAACATAGTCTAAATCAAAGTCTGCAACGACTTGGTACAGATTATATCGACCTTTATTTGTATCACTGGCGCGGTAGCACCCCACTGACCGAAACCATCAGTGAACTCGAGCGATTGCAGCAAACCGGTAAAATTATTCGTTGGGGCGTGTCTAACTTTGATACAGTTGATATGCGTGAATTAATGCAAATTAATGGTGGCAAGCACGTTGCAACTAATCAAGTAATGTATAATTTAAAACACCGGGGAATTGAATTTGATTTACTAAACTGGATGCAAGAACATCAACTGCCGACCATGGCGTATTCGCCAGTTGCTCATGGTGATCAACTTGGCCGTGCAGCAGTTGCTAACAGCCAGTTACAAGAAATTGCAGCTAACCACAACTTGACGGTTATGCAATTGATGCTGGCCTGGTCAATTCAACCTGATGAGATTATCGCGATTCCACAAACAAGCCAACCACAACATGCCGCAGCTAATATGGTTGCTGGCGAGGTTTTATTAACAGCTGATGAATTAGAGCAAATCAATCATGTTTTTCCAGCACCAACAACGAAACAGCAACTATCAATTCTATAGAGGATGGTGCATCAATTCATGGCAACAATTAATTGTAATGACACACTGGCAGTTGCCTGCCACCGCATTTTTGCGGCTGATTTAAATGAACACGGAACTTTATTTGGTGGTCGCATTTTAGATTTAGTGGATCGTGAAGCTTCGATTGCCGCAATGCGAGTGGAGCGTCAAACTGTGGTAACTGCCACATTTGACCATGTTGATTTCGTCGCGCCATTTAAAATTGATGATTCCATGTGTCTGGAAGCTTATGTCACCGGGTTTGGTTCGCGGTCCATTGAAGTGTTTGCTAAAGTCACAGGCGAACATCTCAAAACAGGTGACCGATTTCTTGGCTTTACCTGCTTTGCAACCTTCGTAATTGACGAACCAGATGCCCAAGTAAAATTCGAGCAAGTAATTCCGACCACGCCAGAACAACAGCAAACGTGTGCCCATTATGCAGATCGAGTTGCATTAAGACGGCAAACACGCCAAGCTAGTTTGGCGTTATCACAGCACATCGACACTGCGTTCCCATGGTCGAACAAAAATTAAACTTCTGGTTAAATTCACCAAATATTCACTTATTGTGAGTGAATATCCGTTATGATGAACTAGTAAGACCTGTACCTTCATTGGTTCGGTTTTTCATCAACAATTGCCAATAATGTCAGTTTTTGCTGTCATTACTGGCTTTTTTTGTTGGCTAGACATCGTTAAATCGTACTTATGTTTCATAATCACCCTTTCATATTACAAACAACACAAAAACAGCGAAAAAAGAAAAGCCTGTGTCATTTGTTTGTAATCTTTATCCTGTAGTATACGTAGACGTTGATGAAGATAACTCACAAACAAAAAGGATGGTTTTTAAATTTATGAAATTAAACAAAAACGTTGTTAAGTTTTCTGCTGCAGTTGCAGGTGCAGTTGCACTAGGTACTGTTGCAGTTGCTACAAACGCTAGCGCCGATACAATCTACACTGTTAAATCAGGCGATACTCTTTCACAAATCTCATACAATTACTCTAACGACCTCAGCTTGGTCGACACAATGGTACAAAAGAATAACATTGCTGACAAGAACTTAATCTATGTTGGCCAAAAATTAATCATTAAAGATGATGGCGAAGTTCGTCCAGCTACTCAAACTGAAGTTGAAACAACTCCAGCAGCTAGTTCAAGTGCTACAAGCTCAAGTGCAGCAACAAGCACGAGCGCAACTAGTGCCAGTGCTGCTGGCTCAGAGGCCGCTGCAAAGGCTTGGATTGCTAACCGCGAATCAGGTGGTTCATACACCGCTACAAACGGTCAATACATTGGTAAGTATCAATTGAGTTCAAGCATGCTTAACGGCGACTACTCAGCTGCCAACCAAGAAAAAACTGCTGATTCATACGTAGCAAGCCACTACGGTTCATGGGCAGTTGCAAAGGCACACTCACAAGCTTATGGTTGGTACTAAAAAGAGTGCGAATAACCGCGTTCTAATACCGTAAGATAAATTAAAAAAGGCAATCAATAAATTCGAGATGTTGGAATTTATTGATTGCCTTTTTTGATTTATCTCTAGGTGTTAGCGGTTATTCGCACGTTTACTCAGTTTAAATACGAAAATCTAGCCAAGCCTTTCTCGTCGTGGCATCACTAGATTCAAAATAATGGCTGTAATCGCTGCAATTGCAATTGGTGAAGCCAACAAATATTGTACCATTTGCGGTGTCTCATGCAGCACTTTAGCTGGCAATAATACCAAGGCAATTGTCAAAATAATTGGTAGTCCAATAATGTATAAATCAGTTTCCCCTGTCTTAATCCCACGAATAACATTTAAGCCATTTAACATAATCGTGACGCAAATTATGGCGAAGACACCACCAATTACAGGAGCTGGGATTGCTGATAGAAAAGCAGATAACTTACTGAAAAATCCAAGCAAGATAAACCAGCCACCAGCTGCGATAAAGACACGTTTGCTGGCAATACCAGTAATTGAAATGATACCGGCATTGGTTGAATAGCCGGTTACTGGGGTTGTCCCTGCCAATGCAGCTACTAAACAGCTTAAACCTTCGCCGATAATTCCGCGATTCCATTGTTGCTTGGTAATTTTATGATTGGTTACAGCCCCCATAGCAAACCAAGTTCCTGTCGTTTCAGTGGTCAAAATCGCATAAATAATGATAAATGTGATGATTGCCGTAAATGAAAAGTGAACACCATAATGAAAAATTGTCCGCCAAGGTAAGCTAAACCAAGGTGAATTAGCGACAGTTTGCCAGTCAAAGCGGCCCATAAGAGCAGAAATACCTGTACCAACCAATAACGCCAGCACAATTGAACCGGTTTTAAAAATGCGTTGCACTTTTGGAAAACGAATACTAATTGCGACTGCAATTAGCAGTGTCAGCGCAGTGAGTGCCGCTAGTTCGATGTTTTGGTTGATATTACCGCTAGCTTCAAACACATTATCATTTAAGGCTGATGGGATTAATGAGAGCCCAACGCAGGTAATAATCGTGCCACCCACAACGGCCGGTACCAATGTAGAGATAATGCGTTGAAACATGCCACTGAGCCCTAACAGGATCAATAAAATAGAACCCACAATTAGTGCCCCTAACAACGTCCCCATTCCACTGGCAACACCTCCAGCAGCCAAAACAACTCCTGCAGCAGCACTGAGAGGAACAAACGATGGACCCTGTGATACTGGCATTTTCATGAACAACCAAGTCTGTAAAATTGTTCCAATCCCTGCCGCCAAGAAGGTTGATTGTAACAACCCAGATGTATCACCCGAACTCATTGATAACATCCCAGCTAAAATAACTGGTGGAACATAAACATCCATCGCTAACACATGTTGTAATCCCAACACTCCTGCTTCAAAATTAGGAACTTTATCATCCGGTCCAATTAACAATCCGTCACGTTGTGCTTGCATCTTCAATCTCCTTAAGCTGTCCACATTATTTTTCATCAACTGAAACTTGAAGCAAGTTTAGCACGTAAGATATCACTTGTCTATTTGATATTGTTCGTTTTCCTGCTTAAATTTCACCAATGATCCACTTTATTTGCTAGTTAATCAGCGTGGAATTTTAACCAAATTCAATCCATGAAAGACGTCCTTTTTTGCAGGTAGGCCATTTCATCATAGATGATATGTTGCTGCAGTTGCTCTGCAATCTCGGCAGGTAAATCTCCCGATGATAATGCTTGCTGGAAAAACTCATATTCTGCATGAAAAGCTTGTAAAAATAATTGATAAATTACTTCGTTTGAAGGAGTAGGAAAACCCAATCTGCGATGACGTTGGCGATAAAATCGTTGAATGGCATGCAACTCAGGCCCTGCTTTGTGGCTTCTAAATGGTTCAATTGCTGCCATTGCCGCCTCAAAACCGACTGATTCAACTGGATGAATATCATTGCCGTTAAGCATAAAGACCCGTTGCCAGTATAACTGCTCTGAAATTAGCGGCGAAGTCAGCAACATACTTTGTCCAACGCTCAAATCTCGCCGCCGCCTAATGTGGATACCAAATTTAATTCTCAAAAATAAGTTATGCAAAAAATTGCCACGCATTGTGAACATGCTTAAATCCAAAAATCTTGTGTAATTACTTAATTCAGTACTACTAATTTTTTGCTGATCATAAAGCTCTCTAATTGCTGTTCGTTCGGCATAATCAGCCTCATTTAAAATCTTTCGCTGTAAATGAGAATTGTTAAAATGTCGCCGCAGCAGTTGTTGTGAAATTGTGTCCACAACAATCGAAGCTTCCGCCGGATGATCATTATCATCTCGAATTTCATGAATACCTGCAATAATCATTTTTATTAACCAGTGTTCCGAATTATCTGGCTCAGCCTGTTGTGAGCCCTTTGTAATTTTGGGCAATAAAACGGAAGCAAAACCAATACTAAGTAAAATAACAACTGTCGCAATGAAAACTAACATCGGTCGATATACGAACGGCTGGCCATTAATCGTTTCTGGTAGCAAAAATGCTAATGAAAGTGAAATAGTACCACTCACTCCGCTAAATGCCATGATCCAGCTGTCCGTCCAACGGTGCTTACTTTCTAAGTGCATCCACACTAAATAACGCGTCCATAATAATCTTAAAATCAGTTTAGCGAAATACAAGACCACGCCCGCTAAAATAAGGAGCCAAATCAGAGTTGTCCGCTGCGCCATAATTTGTTTAACAACCAACGGTAACGAGACGCCCAATAACACAAAAACGCCGCCTGATAATGCCTCTTCCACAATTTCCCAAACATTCGCCCGGACAAGCTGCATTCTGCTAGAAACAAGCCCTAAATTATCTCGTTCAGAGCCTTGAACTAGGCCGGCTGCCACTACGGCCAAGATGCCAGACAGATTGAGTTCTTCACCAATAAAATAAACTAAAAATGGCACCATTAATTCAACTGATACCATAATAAAGGGAGTATCATCACTAAGGTTGATTAACAGTCGTAAGATGGAACGGACAACGAACCCAAAAATAGTTCCTAAAGCCAACCCACCAATAAATTGAATTAGAAAAATAGACATTGCATGATTAAATGAAAATTCGCTCGTTATAAAGACAGATAAAGCTAAATCAAAGATAACAATTCCTGAGGCATCGTTAAACAAGGATTCGTTTTGCATAATGATTTGTGGTATTTGATATTCTTCAGTTTTAGGAGTCAAAGTGCTCACGGCGGCTGCATCAGTTGGCGTAACAATGGCACACAGCGTAATTGCTAAAACAAGTGGAATAAATGTAAACACAGTATGTAGCAACACACCAACAATAATGACGGTCACAATTACCAATGCAATCGATAACGAAAAAATATTAATTGCACCACGACCAATCCAATAACGTGAAGCTGATTGAGCTTCATTGTAAAGTAAGGGGGCAATAACTGCTAAAATAAACAAACTTGGATCCAGTGTAAAACTCCTGAATAGTGGGAAAACTGTCAAAATAACACCAAAAGCAATCAAATAAATTGGCAATGGTATTTTACCGTAATGCCGAAATACCACATTTGCCATTATCACTACAACTAGCATAGACAAAACGAAAAATATTGTATGCATTTCAATCCTCCCTATAATTGATTATATTTTAACAGTTTTTCACCAAATAACACTATCCTAACTTCCCCCTTCAACTGAACTTTCAGTGGCAAAATATTTTATCAGAAATGATAGTTTTTGTATTCTAGCCATCATAATGGGTTTACGAGTATAGTTGAGCAATTAGTAGATCACAAAAAAAGCTCATGAACATTTAAGTCCATGAGCTTTTTTGGAATCTCATCAATGCCGCCGGTGGGGGTCGAACCCACACTCCCTTGCGAGAACTGGATTTTGAGTCCAGCGCGTCTGCCAATTCCGCCACAGCGGCATCAAAAATAAGATTTAGGTGACAAGATTCAAAGGTGGTAACCGGATTTGAACCGGTGATGAAGGTTTTGCAGACCTCTGCCTTACCACTTGGCTATACCACCATCCTTAAAGTCCAAACAGATCGAGCTGACCAATTCAAACAGTGCATGATGGAGTCAAAGTCCACAACGTTATCACTTGGCCTAAACCCAATCAAAGGGCGGTATGTGGGGATCGAACCCACGCGTGCCGGATCCACAAACCGGTGTGTTAACCGCTTCACCAATACCGCCAAGATATTCAGTTAAGCAGGGATAGTAGGAGTTGAACCCACACCGACGGTTTTGGAGACCGTAGTTCTACCATTAAACTATATCCCTATTATAAAAAGTGGAGGGGAGTGGATTCGAACCACCGAACCCGAAGGAGTGGATTTACAGTCCACCGCGTTTAGCCAGACTTCGCTACCCCTCCATAAATGGCGCGGGACGGAATCGAACCGCCGACACACGGAGCTTCAATCCGTTGCTCTACCGACTGAGCTACCGAGCCAATTTATGAAAAATTAAAATAACACACTAACAATATAATGATATACCTGCCACTAAACCATTGCAACTATTTCATTAAGTGGAGGATACAGGGCTCGAACCTGTGACCCTCTGCTTGTAAGGCAGACGCTCTCCCAACTGAGCTAATCCTCCATAGAAAAGTGACCCGTACGGGATTTGAACCCATGTTACCGCCGTGAAAGGGCGGTGTCTTAACCACTTGACCAACGGGTCATAGAACGGAGAGTAAGGGGTTCGAACCCTTGAAACAGGCTTTAACCCGTTTACATCATTTCCAATGATGCTCCTTCGGCCAGCTCGGACAACTCTCCAATATCCAAACCCTGGCACAATAATTTATTGACCAGAGTGCCAAAGTTTTGATAATC
>NZ_AWTT01000027.1 GCF_000876205.1 Paucilactobacillus wasatchensis
AATCCACATATATAGTAATAAAAAAAGTGAATCTCAATGCTGCAGGATCTAAAAGTCTGCAACATCGAGATTCACTTTTTTGTTGCTTCTAAATTTCACTAACCTTCAACAATGACTTAATAGCAGTCCGTTGATCCATTGCTTCATAAGCATCCTGAATGTGATCAAGGTCAAAGCTCTTCGTAAATACCTTACCAGGATTAATCTTGCCACTCAAAACAGCATCTAGTAACGTTGCTTGGTCGTGAGTCGTGACGGCAGCAATTCCACCACGCAAGCCAGTGTTACGCCAGAATAGATTGTTGGTGTTCATCTCAGGTGTTTGTGGAATTCCAACCCGACCAATGACAGCTCCGGGACGACCAACCTTAACAGCTGTATCAACTGATTGTTCGTTACCAACACATTCGAGCACAGCGTCAGCACCACCGTCAGTTAATTCCATGACTCGCTTAACCGCGTCATCGCCACGCTCAGCGACAATATCAGTTGCTCCAAATTCCTTCGCCAGTTTTTGCCGGTCTTCATGCCGACTCATCGCGATGATTCGTTTGGCACCGCGCAACTTAGCTGCAATTACACCGCATAGTCCAACCGCGCCGTCACCCATGACAACAACAGTGTCGCCTTCTTTAACTTCAGCAGTAGCAGCGGCATGATACCCAGTGGCCATGACATCAGCTAAAGTTAATAGTGAGTTAAGTTGGTCGTCCGAATACGACTTAGGGTCGCCCGGAATTTTTACCAGTGCCAAGTCAGCATTGACATACCGTAAATATTCAGCTTGATAGCCATTGTTAATATTTTCTGGCACGTTCATGCAGTCGCCGTCAAAACCAGCTAAGCACGCAGCGCAGTGGCCGCAGCCATGAGTAAATGGAACAATCACAAAATCGCCAGTTTTGACGTTTGTTACATCGCTTCCAACTGCTTCAACAAATCCGATTGCCTCATGACCCACACGTGAATTTTTGGGCATTTTTTGAATGCCACGATAAAACCACAGATCAGAGCCACAAACACAAGCACGAACGATCCGAATGATAGCGTCCGTTGATTGCTCAATCTTAGGCTTATCGATGTTTTGAATTTCTACTTTACCAGGTTCAATAAAAGCTGTTGCTTTCATAACATTACCTCCAAAATAAATTTTATTTATTAAATACTATCCGTCACCCATCATAAACCATGAAGCATACTTTAAGGCAAGTACTTTTTAGAAAGCCCTGTTATTGATTGAATCTTCATAATACATGTGTTAGTATTCCATTGAATAATACTTACGTAATTACAGAAAGGATAATTCTAATGGATAGATCTAAAAAACAGACATTTCGTAAAATTGGAAAAACTGGGAATAGCCTAACGATTACAATCCCCACAGAGATATCCAAAGAATTAAACCTGAACAAAGGCGATATTATTGGTATCTCAACCCAAGGACATGACATCAAGTTAGAAACCAACGTACAACCTCCTGTCACAACTAATGATGTTCAGGATATTAATGATCTGATTGCAGAATATCATGAGACAATGAATATTCTGAAAGAAAGGTAATCCATTGAAGAACTCATTTTATCTTTCAGCAGATATTGTTATCGCTATTAATCACCAAGTTATTGAATTAAATGGTGTCCCTGATCAAATCGCAACAATTAAAGATGCAAATGCGCTCAATGCACTGATTACCCTTCCTAAACAACAAGCTTTCGATCAAGAACTTTATCCGTCCATTGCTGCTAAAGGTACGAGTCTGTTCGTGAAAATTATCAAAAAGCATGTTTTTGCTGACGGAAACAAACGGACAGCTGTCATTGCATTGTTACTATTTTTAAGAAAAAATGGTTTTACGCTGAACGTTAGTCAGCAACAATTAGCTGATTATACTCTTTCAATTGCCCAAACTGATGACAATCGATTGGACTACCATGAAATTACGCAGTGGTTAAACGCCCATATTTCTAAGCTGAAGAATGATTCAAAGGAGTAGTTTAAATGATTATTAATCCAACAAAAAAGGCTCTACCAATTTTCAGCAAACTAGCGCATGTGCAAAATGCTGCTGAGGCAAAGAAATTAGGAATTGCTAATCCGTTTTTCTCTTGGCACGCAAACTACTATTCGGTTAATCATAAAAAGGTGGTACTGATAGTAAATGATTTAACATTTGCAGCAGTTGTCTTATATGATATCAATGCCAAAAACAAAGGCAACCTAGATCAATATATTTTAGACGGAATTCGTCAATCCTTTTTAATTGCTGATATCAACAAATCTGATATTGATAAATATTTTGAGTTAGCGAATAAGATTGAAATTAATGCTGGTTTTAATCGACAAGTAACAGGCATAATGACAAATATAATTACGGTGTATTCTGAGTTTTGGCCAATAGATACACGAACGATTTTACAGCTAGATATAATGAACGCATTTGTGCAGGCTCCATTTAAACAACTTGGCTACCACACTGTTGCAGAGTCCGTCCAAGCTGCCTTTAAAAATAATCTTTCACTCATTTCCAGCAGCAGTGTTGAAGCAACCCAAAATAATTATGTAATTAACAGGACGTGGGCTGACTATCACCAATGGGACCAATATGAGGACGATCAATCCCTACTAGAGGGAAATGGTGATCTTTTTGAAAAAATATTTAATGAGGTCCAGGCTAACAACCAATTATTACTTACCGAATTTAAAAATTATTTAACTCTCTCAGAGGGCTTAAGCAAAAAAGTGGTCAATAAACATGTGGAAAATGTTAGATTTTTTATTAGTGAATATTTGTTATATTACACCATTAAAACTCCACTAAAAATGGTGGATGAATTGACAGACTACCTCTCAGACTGGTTGCCCCGCAAAGGTGCATACTCAGGAGCCGAGTTAAAATCGAACGCCGCTTCTATTAAAAAATTTCTCACGTTTATGGAAACGGTTGGAGAAATCAGTACAAAAGATGCTAAGAGCGGCAAAGAAATCATCAAAGATGGCACTCAGCTGGGAGTTGAATTTTTACAGGTCATTAACAACATGACTGGCTTTTTCTAAAGTAGTTTATTCAAATGGATCACATTTATTTGAAGTTATTTTCAAATTTATTTGATCCATTTTTGGTATCAACTAATTCATTTCAAGATTAAAGATAAATATAGCCGCAATAAATCGCTGCACTACTAGAGGCGTAGGTAATCACAACATAGATCACACATGTCCAATACCGGTGACCACGCCACAATTGAATCATTTCATTAGTTAACGTCGAAAATGTCGTAAAGCCTCCCAAAAAGCCCGCCGCGATGATTTGTTCAGTATTTGATGTGCCTAAGTGGCGAACTGCAATTGCGATCAACAATGTCCCAACAATATTGATAAAAAATGTTGACAGCGGGAAAGCAATTCGTTTCAACACATTACTAGTGCGTGCCAAATCCATAATAGCTAACCGGACAACAGCGCCAAAGCCTGCCGCAACTGAGATATAAAAAGAGGTCATTAGAACGCCTCCTGCTGATGGACTAGGATACGGCTAATTTTTAGACCAATGAGTGCCATGATTAATCCGCCAACGATGTTGAGAGTTAGATAAATGGCAAGTAGCAAATATTGTTGACTGAGAAACAGCTTTAATCCATCTAAATTAAGGCTAGAAAATGTCGTTAAACTAGCCACAAATCCCGCACTCAATCCGGTAATGATGGAACTGGACAACGGCAGAGTAAATGCAATTAGGTAAACAACTAGTGGAAACAATAGACACCCCAACAAGTTGACAATAATCGTACCAACTGGAAATTGATTACCAAATAGTGGCAAATGCGTTATTCCTAATCTGACAGCACCACCTAAGCACCCGAAAACAAACACAGCTAAATATTTTTTGATCATTCTCATCCCCTATTCTGAAATATAAAAAACGCCTACCAATGTAAAACTGCACTGGTAGACGTCATCAATTATCGTAAGATAATAATTTGTCAGCGAACGTCATCGCTGAATTTACAATGTGATTGTAAATTAAGGATAAATGTTATGACAAGATTCGTCAATGTCATATATTTGGATACCTGCTACTTCATACCACCTTTACTAAACGAACTTCAGTATTGATTTTCTCTCTCAATGCTATCAGAGAAACATAGTTTTTGTGATTAATTTTGTACATTTCTTCTAATCGTTCTATCGCAAACGTGCTGTACAAACGATGTTGCTAACATGTGGAAATGCCGCGTTATTTCTATTTTTTCTCATCAATCAGCACAGTACCTTCATCAGGATTATGGTCAATTGCTCCCACAACCTCATGCGGCACATATAATTCTTCCAAATAGTTCACGTCTTCGTTCGTCAGTTTCACTGACAATGCCGCAACAGCTTCATCCAGATGATTGGCTTTAGTCGAACCGACAATCGGTGCCGTCACGCCTTTAGCCCATTGCCAAGCTAGTGCGATTTGAGTCATTGAAACGTTGTATTTTTTTGTCAATTCATCCACACGGTCGACAACTCGTAAATCCTCGGTTTCTGTCCGATCATATTTACCCATCGCCACTCGATCCGTTTGACTCCGCAATGTGTTCACTTGCCATTTGCGATGACTCAGGTGCCCAGCCGCTAAGGGACTGTACGGCATAAGAGAAACTCCCATCTGCTGACAAATTGGAATTAACTCTCTTTCATCCTCACGATATAGTAAGTTATAGTGGTTCTCCATCGTTTGGAATTGTGCCCAGCCGTTGTCTTTAGCAACCTGTTGCATGTTGTTAAATTGATAGCCGTACATGGCAGAAGCACCAATTGCTCGTACTTTGCCGGATTTAACCAAATCATTCAAGGCTTCCATCGTTTCTTCAATTGGCGTATCAAAATCAAATCGATGAATAATGTAGAGGTCCAAATAATCTGTCCCCAATCGTTTCAACGACCCTTCAATTTCACGATGAATTGCTTCACTGGAAAGGCGCCCAGGATTGAAATAGACTTTGGAGGCCAGCACTACCTGATCCCGAGCTACATTGTTTTCTTTTAAAGCTCGTCCTAAGTATTCTTCACTGGTTCCCTTAGAATAAACGTTTGCCGTATCAAAGAAATTGATACCCAGATTCAGTGCATGTTTAATGACCTTTTCGCTATCGTCATAATTAAGTGACCAATCATGCATCGACCCTGGTTCACCAAAGCTCATCGCTCCAATACATATTTTAGAAACGTTGATGTCTGTGTGTCCTAATTTTGCATACTGCATTGTTTTATTTGTTTCCGCCATTTTGAAGTCTCCTAACTTTTAATAACTCCCTGTAAAGTCTACTCCTTAATGTGTGCTTCAAGTCAAACAATGCATCAAAAATTGAAGATTTTGAATTACTGATACTAATTTACTCTTACAGGAATAAATCGAAAAGCTTAAAATAGTAGCGTACCAATTTTGAAATGGAGTGAGAGATTGTGTTTGAAAAAACGGTTTATAAGAAATTATTAAGTCATGCGTTCGATTTTCCTGTGACGGTTAAATATTGGGATGGACAATCTGAAACTTATGGTGATGGTACACCACAAGCTGAGATTGACATCAATAAAGAACTCTCAATGGCACAAATTGCTAAGCATGCCACCCTGACTCTTGGTGAAGCCTACATGGACGGTGACATTGACATCAAAGGATCGATTCAGCAGGTCGTGGCTTCCGCCTACCGTCAAACAACCAGCTTTATGCATGATAAGAGCTTTTTGAAATTTATTCCGAAACAGGGACATTCAGAAAAAGAAAATAAACAGGATATCCAAAGTCACTATGACATTGGTAATGATTTTTACAAATTATGGCTCGATCCAACACTAACTTATTCATGTGCCTACTTTAAAAATGACAATGACACTTTGGAACAGGCACAGTTGAATAAGGTTCATCATATTTTAAATAAGTTGATGCCTGAACGTGGTAAGACTTTGCTGGATATTGGTTCTGGCTGGGGCACACTCTTGTACGTCGCCGCTGAAGAATATGGTCTCCATGCTACCGGTGTGACTCTGAGTGAAGAGCAATATAACTACACGAAGAATCAAATTCAAAAACGAGGACTGGCAGATTTAGTTGATGTCCGCCTTGAAGATTATCGTGAAACTACAGGTCAATACGATTACATCACCAGTGTGGGCATGTTTGAACACGTCGGCAAAGATAATTTACCTGGATACTTTGAAAAGGTCAATGAACTGCTTAAACCCGGTGCCCGTGCGTTAATTCATGGGATTACCGGTCAACATATCGGTGCCGGGGTCGATCCGTGGCTAACGAAGTACATTTTCCCTGGTGGCTATATCCCCAGCGTGTCTAAAAATCTCGACTACATGATTGAAGCTAACCTGCAGTTGGACGATTTGGAACCATTGCGGCGCCATTATCAAAAGACGCTTGAAATCTGGGACCACAACTTTAATGCAGTTCGCGATCAGGTACGGGAGATGTTTGATGAGCGTTTCTGCGAATGTGGGATTTATACCTGCAGGCAGCTGCGGCATCATTTGAAGCTGGCAACATTGATGTAATGCAGTTTCTATTGACTAAAGCTCCCAGTGGTGCGGGATTGCCGCTGACACGTGGTTATATGTATTCAGAAAAATAACCACTTTATTGCAAGGTATTGGTAGGAATTGCCAATACCTTTTTCATTGTAAATACCATCAATTGCAGCCTTTAGATCACCTTATATTTGCTTGAACATGGTGCTTTACCATATACTATAGTTATGATATCTATAATTTTTCACTGGTAAATTTATCCTTCAGGAGGTCGTGTCAATGTTTGAACTGATTGCTCTTAAATTAGTTGTCGGATTAATTGGGCTATTATTTGTGGTCCGGCTACTAGGAAAAAAATCGCTGTCTGAAATTACACCCTTTGATCTCATCTATACATTGGTTCTTGGCGGAATATTAGAGGAATCACTCTATGATGATAAAATAAATATTGGCCACCTATTATTTGGTATCGCCATCTGGGCTTGCATGATCTTTTTTATTGAAAAAATTGTGCAAAAAAACGAGAAAATCAATCGCTGGTTAAAGGGCGAGCCTTCAGTATTAGTACGTAATGGCGTTATTAATATCAAGGAACTAAACCGCAATCAAATTGAAATGGAACAACTACGCGAGATGTCCCGCCAACATCAATGTTTTTCGCTTTCAAATGCAAAGCACATTATCCTAGAAAATGCCGGCCAAATTAGTTTGATCTCACACTCCGAGGAAGATAAAGTCCTCTCAATCATGCTGGTTGACCAAGGTCAAATTCAGTATGAGGTGTTAAAAACACACAATTTAACCAAATCGTGGTTAATAGATAACTTGCAGCAACAGGGTTTTAATAAACTTGACGAACTCGTCTATGTTGAATGGTCTGAAGAAAACGGATTTTATGTTGTGACCAAGTCAGATGTAATTGAAAAGGTCTATCGGATCGACGGCTAAATTTGTTAGTAAAAAGGCTTGATTTTGCGTGCTAAAAACGCAAAATCAAGCCTTTTTCAGTGCCATATTAATTAACAATCTTCATAGTTAGCTGACCCAATTCACTAATTTCACCGGTCAACAAGTCGTCTTTTTTAAGGTACACTTCTGGATCATGACCGACCCCTGTACCGCTTGGCGTGCCAGTAAAAATTAAGTCCCCTGGTCGTAATTCCACAATCGACGAAAAGTAACTAATCAAAGCGGCCGGGTTGAAAACCATTTGTGAAAGTGGCGCATGCTGTACTGCTGCACCATTAACTTTTGTCGTAATGGTCAACTTGCCCAAATCAGTAACTTCGTCTGGTGTGGTTAACCACGGACCAGTTGGCGCATAATGTTCAAATGATTTTCCCAGTGAAAATTGAGCGGGTTGATTGGCAAATTGGACATCGCGATCAGAAATATCCTCGCCCACCATGTAACCTGCTAAATATGCTGGTGCATCTTGTTCACTGATATCTCTGCCAGCCTTGCCAATTACTAACACTAATTCCGTTTCCCAATCCGTCCGTGGACCGTGGCGTTTGACTTCGGTCGTAGGATTAGCTAACGAACTAGCAAATTTCGTAAATGTACTTGGTGTCTTGGGCAAGTCCAGCTGAATTTCTTTGGAATGGTCCACATAATTCATCCCCACCGCCAGAATTTGCACTGGGGCCTGAACTGGTGCTTGTAATTGACTGAAATCAAACTCAACTAAGTCACCTAAGACTAAATCATCTTTTCTTTGTACTGCCGCTGATTCAACCGTTTTGAAGTTTTGGATCGTTCTACCGTGCTGACTATCCTCAATTAAAAATGGCTGATTAGCTAACCTTGCAATTTTCAAAAAAGCACCTTCTTTAACATATTTATATCTTAAACTGACTTTATTTTAGTTGTCCAACGTTCAATTTTCAATCTACTTCTATTCAATCCCTTGCGGTATAGTATAATTGTCGCTATTAGTTGAAAGGAGTGAGTCTTATTTACATAGTCGGAACTGGAACCTTCGTGAACACCGGCGCAATTATTGTCGGAGGAATTATTGGATACATATTTCAACGTTTACTCAATGAAAAACTGAAAACAGCTATCATGCAAGACATCGGTGTTGCTGTCATCTTTATTGGTCTAGCTGGTGCGCTGGCGCAAATTCTGGTTATTCATGGTAGTAAAATTAGTACAACTGGCACCATCATGGCAACTGTTTCACTAGCACTTGGAACCTTAATTGGTGAATTAATTGATATCGATAACCAGTTTGTTAAATTTGGTAACTGGTTACGCCGCCATGTTGGCTCAGCGAGTGATTCTAAATTTGTGGATGGCTTTGTTAGTGCTTCATTAACAGTTTGTGTCGGTGCCATGGCTGTCATCGGCCCGCTGCAAGATGCACTACAACATGATCCAACCATGCTTTTTACTAAGGCGTTGCTCGATGCAGTAGTTGTGGCCATCTATGCAGCTGCGTTTGGACTGGGAGCAGTTTTCAGTGCGCTGCCTGTTTTTATGTTCCAAATGGCTATCACGTTGCTAGCAGTAGTCATCAATCAGTTCTTATCAACTGCCATGACTAACGGCATTTCGCTAGTTGGCTCGATGATGATTTTTTGTATCGGTATCAATTTACTATTCAATATGAAAATTCGGGTAGCTAATATGTTGCCGGCATTGGCTGTGGTGGTACTGTATGTGGCATACATTTGAGTAATATAAGTGTGCCTAAATTTTTACAAAAATAAACCTTCAAAAAAAGCTGCAATTTGAAGGTTTATTTTTAATTCACTCATATTTATAAATCAGGATCTAAATACCTTATTCCCTGTAGTAGGCCTGATCCTTAACGCCAGATTCACCACCACCCATAATCATGCGGTCACGCGTAGAATCTGAATTGTCAGCATCAAATAACTTTACATTCTTAGGAATAATGACCAACGGTTCAAATCCGGAACCAACGGAATCCGGATCAAATGAGCCAAACCCACCCTAGATGTATCCATTTGTAATCGAACCGGTTGTAATGACGTTCGGGTAGTCTCCATCAGCTTGTCCACTCACTTTAACTACGACACCTTTGGAAGAAGCAACAGGACTTTCGGCTGGTTTATTCATCATTTTGTCCGTTACTACAATCGTCGTGCCATCCGTTTCATTTTTCCACGTACCAACTAGACTCGAAAAATCATTTTGAGCAATTTGATTGAGATTCAAGCTCTTTTTAGTGACCGAACTAGACTTAGTTGCCGTAGTAGCTTGACTCGTTGAATCTTGCGCAAATACTTCGTAATATGAATTATTGCTGGTCCAAATAATAATAACATTTTGGTCGTTCGGAACAGCGCCCACTTGCTTTTTTGAATTATCCGTTGTTCCTTTAGGGTAGAACGATACTGACCAGTTAGTTGCCACAGAAGCAGAATCTTTTAGTAAAGTAGTTAACACATTGTTTTTTGTTTGAAAACTTAAATCGTGACTGCCAACATTGTCCGTTAGGGTCTGTCCTTGCATGCTGATCTGGCCATCAGAAATTTTATTTGCTGAAATGGAAAGTTGTGCGTCCCCACCATCAGTGTATTGCCCTCTTCCACCACTTCTAATTTCAGTCCAGTCGCCAGCTAGACTGCTGTAATTGCCCTTTTTTATTTGAGTTAAATTCATCGTTTTATCTTTTTTTGTGCTACTCTTTTTGGCACTGGCTTTTTTTACCGATTGACTTGTTGTCGTTGCTTTAGAAGAATCACTTTTCTTGGTTTGTTTACCACACGCAGTTAAAGTAAATGCCAGCAAAACGGCTAACGCGAGTGTAATTACTTTTTTATTATTCATCTTTTTTAAACTTTGCTCCATCTAATGTAAAAGATTTTTTATTGTCAGCAAGAGTACCAGTTTCCTTTTTACCTTTATTACTTGTAAAGGTAATTTTGTCATCCTTGATTTTGTAAGTGCCCTTCTTTTTACTATATTGGTCATTTTCAGTATAGTGATCATCTTTGAAAGTATAGGTATCAGTAAACTCAATTCCTAAAAATGATGCTTTTACTACATAATCACCATCTAAATGTTTTGGCATCAGTAGAAAAATCGCTACGATAATTACAACAATAGCTGCCCCAATTGAACCAAATAACCAAACCGGTTTAATTTTCTTGCCCGTTTTTTTACTAGCGATTTCAGCAAGATTATCTGCTTTTTCGATCGATGCATCCTTAATCTTTTGAATCGATTCTTTTCCTTTTGTAAAATCCATTTTGCCTGAAAGTTTTGCACCGCAATTAGCACAGAAAGGTGCATTGCCTTCAACTTTAGCCCCACAATTAGGACAATATTTAATTTCCATAGTTACTCCTCCAATAAATATAAATAATTTCTAATTAAATCCCCGAATAATTTTATTATACTGAAATAACTAAAAAAAGCTATATTTTATTGTCAGATGTTGTTCAAACTACTCACTGATCAATTACATTCATCAAACTGATAGAGGAAAAAGTGTTTATCAAACTGAAAAATATGATTCGTATATTCAGCCACGCCGTTGATACACCAACACAGTCAACGGCATAAATATGAGAATAATAATTAATCCACTAATAAATACCATCGTGGCATTACTTCCCCAGCTACCAGTCCTCAGAATTGTTCTGATTGCAGTAATGGTTAAGCTGACTGGATTAACCTTAACAATGGCCTGTATCACTCCTGGTAATGTCTTGACTGGAATAAAAGCATTAGATAGAAAAGTCATCACCAAGATAATAATCATAGACAAACTGCCAATTAATTCGGCATTCTTAACCATTAATCCAACTAAGGCAAAAATCCACGAAGTAGACCAGCCAATAAAGATGGCTAATAACAGAGCTACGACAAGCATTGGCAAATCTGCTGACGGACGCCAACCCATCAAAAAGGCTGTGATTAAAGCTACTACTCCTGAAAGCAACAGTCGGAAGATATCGCCAACTAATTGGCCTGCTAACGGCGCAATGGGTGAAATCGGTAAGGTTTTGAATCGGTCAAAGACACCGGCATTAATATCTTCGCGCAATTGTTGTCCTGAACCTGAAGCTGCATTTAAAATACTCTGAACTAAAATTCCAGACACTAGCATCGGTAAGTATGCTTGAACACTACCGGCAATTACACCGCCAAATAGATATCCGAATAACAGTGTAAAAATCACTGGTTCAATCACAACATCACTAAGATTATCCGGATTATGCATGGTTTTGAGTAGGTTGCGGTGTGTCATAGTAAGCACGTTGCTCACAGTACTATTTTTTGTTGTCGTTAATTTCATAATTTGTCTCTCCTTAATTTTTGCCAGCCGTCATCTTCAAGAAAACGTCATCCAACGGTGGCGTTTCAATAGCAAAATTACTGATAGGAATCTTCGATGATTGGAGCTGCTGCAAAACGTGAGGCACCTGTGACATGCTTGTCGGATCAAGTAACACAGTCAGGATCCGGTCATTTACATTAACAGGAAGCCTCAAAGTAGCCTGAGCAATTGTCTGAGCCTGGTCAAACTGCTGTGAATCTGCCACTTCAATTCGAAGTTGCATGCCACCCACTTGCTTCTTTAGTTCGCTCGGTGTTCCCATGGCAACCATTTTCCCATGGTCAATGAGGGCAATGCGATCAGCTAAATGATCTGCTTCTTCCAAATATTGGGTGGTTAATAAAACCGTCGAACCCCCGGCAACCAGCTTTTGAATGGCATGCCACATTTGCATCCGTGTTCGTGGATCTAACCCGGTAGTTGGTTCATCTAAAAAAAGAATTGTGGGTTTACCAATCAAACTAATCGCTAGGTCCAATCGGCGACGCATTCCACCGGAAAACGTTGCTAACGTCTGGTCAGCAGAATTAGTTAAGTCAAAATCTGTTAATAGTTCCGTTGCTCGGCTGAGCGCTGCGGTGCGATTTAGACCGTTTAGCTTACCAAAAATCATTAAATTTTCACGCGCCGTCAAATCTTGATCAATCGCTGCAGTTTGCCCAGTAATGCTAAACTGTTGCCGAGCTAACCGACTCTGCGTCAGCGTATCAAAACCATTCAACGAAACTTTGCCTGCATCTTGACGCAATAAAGTCGTCATCATCCGTAAAATAGTCGTTTTGCCAGCGCCATTTGGACCCAGTAAACCAAATATTTCACCTTTCTTGATATCAAATGAAACATCGTTCACTGCTACTTTGTTTCTAAATTGTTTTTTAATATTCATTACTTTAATTACAGTATCGTCACTCATGTTCTCAATCTCCTTTATTTAATCAGGTAGCCTGACTAAATATATAATAAGGGCACCTGATTATATTGTCAAGTCGCTATTCGCTCAAGATTTTGGAATGTTGTATACTTAAGCAAACAACGAAATGAACGGGATGATTAATAATGGCAAACGAAATTAAGGCCGAATTGGCCGCGGGAAAACTAGCTGAATACGAACAACTCAGCAAAATTTATGATGATATTGTCAAACATGCTAAACCTCGCTTGACAGTTGAAGGTCAGGGTAAGATTTTACTGGCACTATCCGATGAAGATCATCAATCACAGCGAGAACTCGCAACGCGGTTGGGAATTTCACCCCAATCTACTAGTGAATTTGTCTATAAACTGGTCAAACGAAACTTGGTTACTTTGACAAAATCGCCGAAGGATAAACGTGTTAACCTAGTGAATTTAACAAACGAGGGCAGACAAGAAATTGAGTCTGCTGCACAGGAAGTGCCACCGTTCTTAAAGGCACTCTCGGATACTGAAATGGATCAGCTGTCATCCCTACTTAATAAAATCACGACAGCTATGTATGAGGATATTGACGCAGCTAATCCCACTTTGGGAGTTAAGTTTCATAAGCTATTTGCTAGTCGATATTTGAAGCAGTTTAAAAAATAGGCTTGAGCCAAAGGGTCTCTAATACTTATCAAATTAAGTTTGAATGTTTAACTCATTTTCCAATTTACATCCATCTTCAAGAAAATTACATGAGAAAATTTGGCAAAAAAAGAACGATATAACGTCTAATGATGGCGTCATATTGTTCTTTTCCTTTATTATTCATGAGGGCTACGTAAAATATTCAATCCAGCAACTAACATAATTACTGCCAAAACGAACATTCCCATCTGAGCATGATCAATCATTGTAGCTGGTGAGGCAATATTGGCAACTAACACAGAGATGATTGATAAGCCCACCGCTCCACCAATCTGATGGACAGTATTAACCACCCCAGAGGCTGCACCAGCGATATCCGTAGTGGTATTGGCAACCCCAGCAATTGTTAGTGGGCTCATAATCAATCCCTGACCAATTCCGATGAAAATCATTGGTACCGCAACCCCTAACAAATAGCCTTGACCAATTCCAATTACTGCACCTAAAAGCAGGCCAAACGTATCAATAATTGCACCAGTAATTAGAACAACTGTATTTGAGAACTTGAACGTCAGCCGAGCAACAAATAGGGAAACACCAAATTGAACCACCGTCAGCGGTAAGAATGCAACTGCAGCCACAAGTGGCGTGATACCAAACACTTTTTGCAAAGCTTGCGGCATTAAGAAAAAGTATGACATACTTGTTCCTAACATAAAGAAACGTGAAACCAGGGCACTAGCTCGCTGATTATCTTTAAAAATAACCAACGGCATCAAAGGATTCTTGACTCGGCGTTCAATCAAGACAAAGCCAACTAATGCAACTACTGTGATGCCGATGGCAACATTCCGATAAAGCGTCCCATTAATGCTATAAATTAAGCTACTAAAACCAATAATCGAGGTAATTGTTCCCCACCAATCCATTGTTGTTTTTACTTTAGTCTTCTGTTGAGGATGGACGTTACGCCAAGTTAAAATAATCAAAATAACGCCCATGACCATGTCGAGATAAAAGCCGGCCCGCCAAGTTGAATAACTGGCAATAATGCCACCAACTATTAAACCAAGGCTTGTGCCAATCCCAGCCGTTGCACCATAATACGAAATTGCTCTTGTCAGCATTGGACCAGAATAGTAATCCATTAATAAGGCAAGCGTTGCTGGTGCTAACAAAGCACCACCAATTCCCTGTAACGCCCGCATCGCAATTAACATTGTCTGACTACTAGCCAGACCAACCAGTAATGATGCGATACTAAAGATCCATAGCCCAGCCAATAGTATCGTTCGGCGATTCAAAACATCACCTAAACGGGCGCCAAATGACAGAAAACCACCAAAAGTTAGTGCATAAGCGTTACTTACCCACGCAATCATAATACTGTTCATGTGCATGTCACGACTAATCTGAACCGTACTCGTGAAAACCAGTGAGTTGTTCAATAGAATCAAGAAATAACTAATTAAAACAATCGGTAGTATAATACCAAACTTCCTCGTATTATCAATATCAATTCTGTCGTTCTTTTGTTCATTCAAATTTATTCATCCTCTCAATCATATCTTTTTCGATACAATTAGTGTAACGGACTCCAATTGACTTGAAAATTACCGATTGTCTATGGTAGGTTACGTATAACGTAACCTATGGAAGGAGGAAGAATTATGGTTGATAATTACTTACTTGAATATCTCGTTGCATTTGCCCATACCGGAACGATTGGCGCCGTGGCTGAACAATTAAACGTTACTCAACCAACTATCAGCCGTGGCTTACAAAAACTTGAACTATTACTAAAAGTTAAGCTCTTTGAACGCCAGCCACAAAAAATAACCCTGACCGAATCAGGGATTTATGCTGCACAAACAGCTGAACGACTATTGAAGCAACATTTTGATTTTGCCGATGCCGTTCAAAATTTTGATAGAAAACATAACCAGCTTAAAGTTGGCGCAACTGTAATGGGCCCACTTGTACTAATTAAACACTTTTCTAAATCGCTATCGGCAACCCAATTGACAATTGATCAGCAACTACTCACAGATAATAACTGGCAAGATGAATTATTGCAGCATAAATACAGTTTAATTTTCACAACTACAGAGATTCAAACTGATCAAATCGAATCCTACTATGTTGGTACAGAAAAGTTAGCAATAAAAATTACTGATTTCAACGCCCTTTATCAACATGATTCGGTCCGGTTTGATGAATTAAATGGTCATGAGTTTATTGTTTCCGGCAATATTGGCGTATGGAAAACGATCATTGAACACAACGCTCCACGTGCTCATTTCTTATATCAATCATACCAAACCTCCTTAGTTGAGTTGACACGTTATTCAAACTTTCCAATTTTTAAAACTAATATCAATACATTTATTGATAAGATGCGTGAAACTAAAGATCAAAAACGTAAGTTAATTCCAATCTCTGATCCGCAAGCCCATTTAGCTATTTATGCAGCCTATCTAAAGGGTGATCGCCAATCAAATAACTCACTGATTAAACAAACCGCTAAACTTTTTGATCAATTAACCTAACTTCTAATCAAAAAAGGCCATTAAACTAAAAGGAAGTTTAATGACCTTTATTACATATCAATATATATACCGCTAAATCAACATTTCAATTTAATGTTTAATATTGAAATTATTCCCACTCAATTGTCGAAGGTGGCTTACTCGTGACATCGTACACTATACGGTTAACGTGATCAACCTCATTTACAATCCGCACGGAGATGTCCTGGAGCACACCCCAAGGGATTCGAGCAAAGTCAGCTGTCATTCCATCAATAGAGGTAACAGCACGAATTCCGACCGTATAATCATACGTGCGACCATCGCCCATTACACCAACACTCCGAATTCCTGGTAACACTGTAAAGTATTGCCAGATTGTTTCATCTAGACCAGCTTTTTTGATCTCTTCACGCAAAATCGCATCGCTGTCACGCACAATGGTTAGTTTTTCGGGCGTAATCTCACCGATGACCCGAATCCCTAAACCAGGACCTGGGAATGGTTGGCGCCAAACTAGGTCATGTGGCATCCCCAGTTTTTCGCCTAACTCACGCGCTTCATCCTTAAACAAAGTTCGGAGTGGTTCGATCAATTGAAAATGCATGTCTTCAGGCAATCCACCGACATTATGGTGTGATTTAATCGTTTGAGCTGTATCCGTCCCGCTTTCAATCACATCTGTGTACAGTGTCCCCTGCGCAAGAAAATCAATGCCTTCTAGCTTTTGGGCTTCGTCATTAAATACTTGAATAAACTCATTACCAATGATTTTACGTTTCTGCTCAGGTTCACTAACACCTGTTAGCTTATCCAAGAACCGTTTCTGCGCGTTAACTTGAATAATGTTTAGACCAAATTTACCAGACAAGCTGGCCATTACTTGTTCAGCTTCATTTTTACGCAGTAACCCATGGTCAACAAAGATACTAGTTAATTGTGTTCCGATTGCTTTATGGAGTAATACTCCAACGACACTTGAATCGACACCACCGGATAAACCGAGCAATACCTTCTTGTCACCAACAACTTCACGAATATGCTCAATCTGCATTTCAATAAAGTCATCCATTGACCAGTTAGCTTCTGCATCACAAACATCAAACGCAAAGTGTTTTAGAATATCGGAACCATATTCAGTGTTTTGCACTTCAGCATGAAACTGAATTCCGTAAAACTTGCGCTCATCATCTGCCATCGAAGTAATCGGGCAATTAGGGCTAGTAGCCACAGTTTTAAAGCCATCTGGAACTTGGCGCACTAAGTCACCATGACTCATCCAGACATATTGTTTGGTTGGCAAATCTTTGAACATCACCGCTGAATCATCAGTAATTTCAATGTCAGCATGACCATATTCAGAGTTGTGGGCATTTTCAACCACACCACCTGGCAATTTATAAGCCATCAACTGCATACCATAGCAAATTCCCAAAATTGGAATGCCCAAATTAAAAATTTCTGGGTCAACTGAAAAAGCCCCATCTGCGTAGACGCTGTCCGGACCACCAGAAAAAATAATTCCCTTAGGGTTGATTTTTTTGATTTCAGCTGCAGTAATTTTATGTGACAGGAGTTCTGAATAAACGCCAAAGTCACGAATTCGTCGTGTAATCAGCTGGTTGTACTGACTACCGTAGTCGAGCACGATGATTTTATCAAACGAATCCAAGTTAGTGTTTGCCAATGCATGCCACCCTTTCTAAACTTTCTTAATGGCCCTATTTTACGGGTTTAAATGCACCCGGTCAATGCCTATGAGAACTCTTTAATTAGTTATTTACGTAAATAAATTTTGTTAATAAGATGATGCTTTGTCTTATGCAGGATTAAATCTGCACGATTACGTGTTGGTAAAATGAATTCTTCCAAATTCTTCAAGTCAATTTCTTGCCAAATGCGGCGTGCCATATCAAATGCCTCATCTCGGTCACCAATTGCATAAGGATAATAATAGTTGGTTGGATCGCGGAAAGCTGAATCCAGCAGCAAGCCAAACCGTTCCAAAAACCAATGTTCAATTAGCTCCGGCTGTGCATCAACGTATATTGAAAAATCAAAGAAGTCACTAACATATAGCCGTTCATTGGTGGGTAATTGCAGTGTATTGATACCTTCCACAATTAAAATATCTGGTCGGTCAATTCGCTGCATCCGATCTGGAACAACATCATATGTGGCGTGTGAGTATACGGGGGACTTAATTACCGACTCGCCACGCTTAACATCGTTGAGGAAGGTTAGCAGTTTCTTCATATCATAAGATTCTGGAAATCCCTTTCGTTCTAATAAATGACGGCGCTTCAATTCAGCATTGGAAAATAAAAAGCCGTCAGTGGTAATCATTTCAACTCGTTCTTCTGGCATCAACTGGTCCAATAAAAATGACAATAACCGTGCCGTCGTACTTTTGCCAACGGCCACCGGTCCAGCAATTCCAATAATGAACGGAATCCGTGGCTCTTTCATTTGTAGAAAGTTGGTCTTTTGTTGTTGCCATTGCAAGTATTGTGCATACCGCAATTTGATTAGCTGCACCAACGGTAAATAAACGACATCGACATCATCCAACGAAACGCGATCATTCAATCCACGAATCTGATTGAGATTATCTTCGTTAAGTTGCACATGACCGTCAGGATAAAAGCTGTGCCATTGTTCCCGATCAAACTGATAATAATTCACTCTATCTTCCATGATTGATTTTCCGTATGTCCTTACGATTAATTTTCTCGTTTATTCTACCATAGTTGGCGGTGTTTAAAGCTTGATTTTCTGATCTTAATTAGTAATCTGTAATTGAGCACCTTGTATTCTTATTGCTGAAACGTGCAAATAATCGCAAAAGTCTAGGTGTAACGTAAACAGCCACATCAATCCCATAGTTTGGATCACTTTCTTGCTTTATTGCTGAAACGTGCAAATAATCGCAAAAGTCTAGGTGTAACGTAAACAGCCACATCAATCCCATAGTTCGGATCACTTTCTTGCTTTATTGCTGAAACGTGCAAACAATCGCAAAAGTCTAGGTGTAAAGCGAAAGAAGGCATCAATCCCATAGTTCGGGATCAATGCCTTCTTTCGCTTTACACTACGACTTCTGAGCGCGATTATTTGCACTCTATATTTATTTTGCTGTTGGGAATACCAAATCGCTTGTATTAATATTCTTCAACTCTGGTGCATCCGTTGAATATTCACTCAGTGTTGATTGACCGTTATTTTTGGCCATTACACTAGTTGGATTCTTCTTTTGCGCCTTCTTCAGATTTTCCAAACTCTTCGTCAAATTGTACGTGAAATCTGACTTATCAACCTTTTTGAATCCCTTTGGCGTGTAGAAACGTAATAAGTCGCCGTTAATAACTTTGTCAGAAAGGTTCAGTTCAGTTGTTACGTACTTTTGAATCTTGGCAATGGCACTTTTTTGTGTCGTTGTTTGTTTTTTAACTTCTTTACCAGTCTTTGTGTTGTACACCTTACCACCGTACTTCGTGTAAGTTGGCGAAACAAAGTCACCATCTCTAAACGAAACAATCTGGTTTCTGGCCTTCGATAATAAGTCTTGGCCAAACTGAATATATTTACTTGAATCAATCCCAAGCAAGTTTTCGATGGTTGGTAAGACATCAATTTCACCACCGTACGTGTGATTAATACCGCCCTTGAGACCCTTCATTTGAATCATAAATGGTACCTTTTGGAACATTGCTAGATCATAATTTGTAACTTTCTTCTTGCCTAAAATCTTAGCAATTGCGGGCTTGTGATTATCCGAAATGCCATAGTGATCACCATATAGCACAATCATACTATTATCACGCAATCCGGTCTTATCCAAGTATTTGTAGAACTCTCCAATCGATTGGTCCAAATAATGAGCGGTTTGAACGTAAGGATCTACAGTATTATCGCCTGTATTCCAGGCCTTAATCGATTTATTATCTTTATCCAAAATATATGGATAGTGGTTCGTCACCGTAATTAACTTAGCGTAAAATGGTTGCGGTAATTGTTGGATGTAGTTCGCTGAATCTTCCATAAATAGTTTATCTTTGATTCCGTACCCAGCATCATAATTTTTGACCTTTGGGAAAAATGACTTGCTAAAGAAGTATTCATAACCAAAAGACTTATACGCGTTATCCCGATTCCAGAAACTAGGAACATCCCCATGGAATGAAGCAGTGGTATAACCTTTCTGATCCAAAATGGCTGGCGCCGCTTGGAACGTGTTCGTGGTTCCATCTGTAACCATTGCCGATCCTTCAGATAAACCAAACAATGAATTTTCAAGCATCAACTCAGCATCGGCAGTTTTACCTTGGCCAACCTGGTTAAAGAAGTTATCAAAGGAAATTGTGTCACTAGAATGATAAATCTTGTTTATGTTTGGCGTAACTTCTTGCCCGTCCCACTTATAATCAATCATAAACTGTTGCAGGCTTTCCAAATGAATAATGAACACATTTTTCCCTTTGGCAACACCCTTATATTGAATATTTGAATCAGCGTGATTCTTTTTTAAAAACTTAAGCACCGGTTTAATATCTGAATTGCTAGCTTTGGCTTTAATAGCATTATTTTGTGTCGTTTTTACACCGTCGTAAACAGTATACGCCTCTAGGCCCAGATACTTCACAATGTAGTTACTATCAAACGTACGTGTTAATAAACCAGAACGGTTTGCTTCCGCCATGCCAAGGTTAAAACCAAATAAAACTACGGCAATGACTGAAATAACGCCAGCAAACCGCAATCTAAAGTAGCGTGGATCAATACGAATCACATGAAACGCCAACAGTAAAATTAACACAACCACATCTGTATAAACAAAAAAGTCAGAACCACGTAAAATGCCCATCAGACTTTTGCCTAAGTTATTGGAAACCGAACCGGAACCCTTCATAATACTAAAACTCAGGAAATCTGAAAATTCACGATAATACAAAATGTTAGCAAACAACCACGTTGACATCAATGCATTAATAAAAAGCATTAACCAATACGATAGTCGGCCCCGAAAATACAGAGCAATTCCAATCAGTAAGATGCCCGCGGGAAACGGGTTAAACGCTAATAGGAATTGCTGAATGCTACCAGTTGCTCCTAATGTAAATTTAGTTTGATATGCCCAGTACGATTTAATTGCAAATAAAACAACCGTGAGTAGGAAAAAGCCCAGTCGTGTATTTAGACCGCTTCTTACCTTCTGCAACACAGTTTTCATAGTCTTTCCTCCATTTAAAAATATCGCCATGGTCAATCATACCGTATTGACGACAGATCACAAATTAATCTCGTAATATTTCTCAAATGTTTAGAATTTCATCATATTTTAAAATTTAACTCACTTGATTCAAAACAAGTATAACCTACTTTGCCCTTAACTGGGATACGAACTTAGTTTTTACCCGCAAATTGGGACAAATAAAAATATTTTTTGATTACTAATACAAAATTTACAAAGATACAAAGTGACCCATTGAACTATGCCGTTAAAATTGCACTTTGAACACAATTAGGTTGCTTACTTTCTATTTTGAAACATGTAAATTGCCACAAATCCCTAGGGATAAACCAAGAACCGCAATCAATAAATTCAAAGTTCGAATTTATCAATTGCGGTTCTTGGTTTATCCTACGGTATTTAAACGTGGCAATTTACACTCTAGTTTAGATCAGTAAATGCGCCCGGCAACAATTCTGCAACCGTTGTTTCCTGCCTTGCCCCGGACTGGTTTGTTAGATAAACCTTTGCGTCTGGTGCAAAAAATTCTGACATTACCTGCCGACACGCACCACAAGGTTGAATCGGATTCTCAGTATTGCCAGTAATACAAATAGACTTTAATTTTCGATGGCCCTCTGAAACAGCTTTAAAAATAGCCGTTCGTTCTCCACAATTTGCTAACCCATAACCCATACGATGCATTTTCAATATTACAACCACCATAAATTTGCCCATCTTCTGTTAATACCGCAGCACCAACCTGGAACTTAGAATACGGAACATACGCCTTAGTCAGCATTCCTGTTGCTACTTTGAATAACTCACTTTGTTCTTTCATTCGTATTACCAACTTTCTCTCTGTCTGTAATTGCTACAATTAGCTACCAATGAGTTACGAGCTTCCATCTTTGTTTCTACCTTATGATGTAATACCTACCTGGCCAAATAGTCAAGTGGCTATCCACTTGCAGCTCGTTCAGTTTTCAATAAAAAGAGTAATATGGCACTGACCATCACAGTGGTTTTTAATTGCAAAAACGTGTGCTCAGCCGTATAAGTCTACATGTAACCCAAAAATGACAGTGTCATGGTCAAAATACGACACAATCTGTTTTCAATTTCAATTATTGCTCACTTTCTATTTTGAAACGTGTGCTCAGCTGCATAAGTCTACATGTAACCCAAAAATGCCAATACCATGGTCAAAATACGACCATGGTATGCATTTTTACGTTACATTACGATTTATTAACGCAGATGAGCACACTCTCTAGTTGTTAATAGTAACTGGCTCCCCAGCATTCAGTGGATAGCTGTGACCACCATACTTAACGGTACCTCCATTTCTGCTTGCCACGATGTTTAAAGTTTTACCTTTCTTGTCGATAATAACGGAACCATTTTTAACAGGCATGACACTGTGTAACGTATCAAATTCATCTAATTTCGGCTCGACTTCAAATGTTTCATACCCAGGTTTAGTTGGCTTTAGACCCACAAAGTAACGGCCCAATAGGTATAATGGACTCGCACCCCAGGCGTGGCAGAGACTCTTACCATATGGATCACCATACATTTCATACATATCTTTACCCGATTTAGTCGGATCAAATTCTTCCCAGAACGTTACTGCACCCTTATCAAGCATCCCGCCCCAGTAATCCAGCAAAACTTGATAAACGCGGTGCTGTTGTCCCATTTTGCAAAGAGCATCTTGTTCAAAGAACTTGAAATATGGCGTTGTAATTTGCGTAATCTGATCATTTAACAAGACATTAGTTAAAATCGACTGCTTCTTATCTTCATCAACCATATCAAATAGAATGGCAAAAATATTAGCATGTCGAGTGACATGACGTTTACCTGACTCATAACTATCAATGAATGCGCCTTTTTCTTCATCCCAGAAGTACTTCATCACATTTTGATATAGTTGGTCATACTTAGTATTGTACTCAGTCACATCTTCGCCAAGCACTTTGCCACAGGCAAGAATTGTCTGATAAACTTGTAACAACAAAATCTGTTCTGCAGCAACCGTTCCTTCTTTATCGATCTCTGACCAGTCAACAAAGATCCAGTCATTTTCGCGACCATAGATAAAGCCTTTGTCGTTAGTTTGAGCTACAAAATATTCAACCATACTCTTCATCTTTGGATAAATAATTTCCAGAAACGCCTTATCTTTCGACATTTCATAATGGTTTAAAATACCAATCACCCATAACATGGAATAGTCAACAATCGTATCAATATGTTGCTTAATATCATTTTGGCCCCGTAAAGCTAGCAACGTCCGTTTGTCGATATCCTCGTCAAAAAAGGAATATTCATTCATGAAATTGGCCTGGTAAGCATCTCCAGCCCAGATCCACCGGTCGCGCTTGATCCCATCAATAAAGAAGAGGTCACTACATAAGTTCAGTGTCTCGGCGGAAACATTCCAAACTTTATTGATCACTGCATTATCTGACGTGAATTCGGCTTTATTTTGCTTCGGGATATACTCATGAATTGCAGTTACTTCAACGCTATTTTTAGCAACAGCAGGAATAAAGATAAATCGAAAAGCGCGTTTACGAATGTCGGTGGCTGCGGTTACATTTTCTTGCTTGTAATAGCACATCTCGACATCTAATGCCTCAGTTTCCGATTCACCGTAGCACAATGTCACACTATGAACATCTGTTAACTTCAAATTGAGCGTGCCATTGACTGCTCGGCCAAAATCAAACAACATTCCGCCATTAACCGCTTTACTGGACACATAATGAATCTCTTTTTGCTGATATTCGATCACGTTAGGATCTTGTTGTTTGTCATGGAATAGCGGATCGCTGCCGGCTGGTAATTCGTCAACAAAATTGCTGGCAATCCAACCATCATCAGACTTAACCACGTCGCCTTCGATAAAAATCGTCGGTAATCCTGTTGTACTCCCAACAAATACTTGAATCGTGTTGTCGCCAGCCTCACACGTCAGCGGCTGATTGAGCTTGTTTTTTGTACCATTAATATCGACGTAACCAGTTCCTTTAGCATATACGGTAAAGCTAGTACTACTAGTCAAATTGTATTTGCGCTTAAAATTAACATTGCGATTACAGTCATCAATATACCAGTAGGCCGGCCAGCCCATACCTCGCTCCTCTCTTTTGAAATTTTGTAGCATCCCTTGATGAATTTCAAAGTCACCAGGATACCACAGCCAACTAGTTTTATTTGCCATCTTGTTTACCTCCATTAAATTCATAATGATAAATAAGCCAGACCTCCGCCTGGCTTATTTATCCTATTGATTACAACTAGGTAGTTGGATCTGCAATCTTTAACTTATTAATCAAATTAACAATTGCAATTGCGCAACCACCGAAAATCACAGTACAGCCCACCAAAATCCATAACAATAATTTAGGTGAATAGCCCATTAGTGTCGGTGTAATGAGGGAAAATGCGGCAGTCACAACTCGTACCAATCCGTATGAAAATCCGGTCATCGTGGCCCGCGCATTAACAGGATAAAATGACTGACTCCAAATCTTGTACAATGGCTCGCCACACAAGACAGTGCTGCAAGAATAAAAAATGTATGCAACCGTAAATACTTCCCAGAAATTACTGAAAACACCAGCCATAGAAAATGAAATGAATGCTACTGCAATACCGACATACATCGATTTATAACGATATTGTGAATCCGAGATTTTCAAATAGATTAAGTTGACTAACAAGCATAAAATGTTTGCTGTCAACGCAACTGCCGTCGAAAACATCTGACTGCGACCGTCAACAGTGACCAGAAAATAATTAACAAATGAGCCCCACGTATTTGCCGGTAAATTCCAGAACAAATAGAAAGTCGTTAATAGTATTAGTGGTGTTAAATAATTCTTGTTTTTCAACAAGTCACGAAGCTTAATCTTAGCGCCACGATTGTCATCACTGTCTTCTTGTGTCACAACCTGACTATTTTCAATTTGGCGAAATTGCTTTGAAAACATCCGAATACACCAATTCAAGAATGCAACTAATCCAATCCAACCAAAGAGCACTTTAGGGCTTGCCGTCCCAGTCTTTGCTGTCAAAAAACCAATAAATTGTGACAAAATGATTCCAGCCGTCCAAAAGATTTGCGTGGATGAAATAGCGCGACCGTAAAGGTTTTTGGATACTCGTTCGGAAATCACGGCTAGCGAAGTTGGCAAATCAGCTCCTGACGCCAGCCCTGCAATCACAACCCCAATCATTAAAATAATGATATTGTCAGAAAATGCAACTACAAATGAACCTACAGCTACAAAAAAGATATCAATATTGAAAACCGTAACGCGCCCAAACCGGTCAGATAGCCAACCACCGGTGAATGAACCAATGGCAACGGCTACAGTCAACGTTGTACTAATCAGGCCGACCAGCCAACTATTGAGATTGAGAGCCGTCGTCCAAATTGGTAGCGCCACACCCAAACTGACAAGCAACGCAGCATCCAAGTAAGAAGCAATTCCCGCCACGATAATTAGCAAAATGTTATTTCTGCTCAATTTTGTGTTTGAATTAGCCATTCCGTTTTCCTCCTAAACGAGGTACTTTTGAATTAAATAAACTGGCGTACAACTCCATGCATGACAGTAACTATTTAGAATTGGGCTACCATATGGCGAATAGTCCGGTTGATCAGGATCAAAAGCTTCCCAGTACGTATCCGCACCCAATCGAATCATCTTGCCCCAGTAGTCTTTCATCAAGTGCACTGCGTCATCCTTCAAGCCAGCCTCAAATAAGGCTTCGGTGATGTGATGATACATATATGGTGTTGCAATTCCCTTAACTGGAAATAGTTTGTTAACAGTTGTAGTCATAATTTGTTGGTTCGTCTGATCGTCCATGACATGGGCCAACACCATCCAAACCTG
>NZ_AWTT01000028.1 GCF_000876205.1 Paucilactobacillus wasatchensis
TTTTTTGCTTCAGCCTCATTTTATTTTACGAACATTATTTTAAAAAGTAAGCACGAAAGCAGAGTCTAACTACTTTTTTCCTCGCTCCCTTTATTAAAGCTTAAAACCTGAGTGTTCTTTACTCTATTTATAAATATTGACCTAAAATCTGTTGTAATTGTTCCTTGGAATGATAACCAACGATTGAATCTACCACTTGACCGTCTTTCTTGACCAAGAGCGTTGGAATACTCATGATTCCAAACTTTTGGGCGGTTGCTGGATTTTCATCCACATCCATTTTATTAAATGTAACTTGTTCACCCATATCGTTAGATAACTGTTCTACCACTGGTGACTGCATGCGACAAGGACCACACCAAGTTGCCCAAAAGTCTGTTAATGTTACACCACTACCGGTATCTTCTTCAAATGTTTTATCTGTTGTTACTGCTACTGCCATCGTTGCTACCTCCTCTTTACATTCATTAGTCTATCAAAAACTTGTAAAAAGACAAACTATTTTGCTTACTAATTGTTACTTAACTTAAATAAACGATTGTGGCGCCATCGCCACCCGCATTGGGAGCCGCATACTCAAATGATGCTACACGTGGATTACTCTGCAAGTACTCATGTGTCCCCTTACGTAAGGCTCCGGTTCCCTTACCGTGAATAATTGTAACAGGTGATAAATTATTTAAAATCGCATGATCAATGAACCGGTCAATCTCACCCATCGCCTGTTCATATCGATGTCCACGCAAATCCAAACGTGCGGTAGCTGGTGTAGTTTGCGTAGTTCGCACCACCCGCCGTTTGGGTTCTTCATCTCGTTTGCTTGCTAGCTGTTCTTTACCAACTTTTTCCAGATCACGTTCATTCACCTGCATTTTCAAAATTCCTAGTTGAACTTCCCAGTCATTTTGACCACGCTTTTGCACTAATTCGCCATACTGACCATATGATTTTACCAATACAGCGTCGCCAATGGCAAAATTGTGTTTACGTTTTTCTCGTTGTAGCACCTTATTTTTCTTCAATCTTGAATCTTCAACATGCAGCGCGTTGAGGGCCCCTTTAGCATCAATTAGCTGATTTTCTTCAACTTGCACCCCCTGTTGCTCCAATTTTCGCAGCTGGTGCACAATTTTATCAGCTTCTTGTCTGGCCTGTGCAACGGCATGATTAGCCTGCTCACGCGCTTGTTGCATTAACTTATCTTTTTGTTGTTCATATTGTTCCAATTTGGTAGTTAATTCATCATGCAATGTCTGTGCATCAGCAACATCATGATCCAACTGAATAGTTCGATCATGGGCCAATTTACGCTGTGCTACCAAATCACCGATCATATCATTCAAGTCCTGGCTATCATTGCTAGTTAACGATTTTGCCTCTGCAACAATTTGCTCGGCTAGTCCCAATCTGCTGGCAATTTCCAAAGCATTCGAGCGGCCCGGAATTCCCATCAATAGTCTATAAGTCGGTTGTAATGTAGCTGCATCAAATTCCATACTGGCATTGGTAGTTTTGGGTCGATTGTAACCATACACTTTTAACTCTGGATAGTGAGTGGTCGCAACTACAAAACTGCCCTTCGCACCAATTGCATCTAGAATTGCCATTGCTAAGGCGGCCCCTTCCTTCGGGTCCGTCCCTGCACCAACTTCATCTAATAGAACTAAGCTACGAGAATCAATCTGATTCAATATCGAGATAGTATTATCCATATGTGCTGAGAACGTACTTAAACTTTGCTCCAGCGACTGTTCATCCCCAATATCCGCGAAAATTTCCGAGAAAACACCAATCGTACTTTCCTCATTAGCAGGAATGTAAAGACCAGCCTGCCCCATAAGCTGAATTAGCCCCAGCGTTTTCAACGTGATAGTTTTTCCACCCGTGTTAGGTCCTGTGATGACAATTGCCTGATAATCTTCACCAATTGAAATGTCATTAGCAACAGCTCGGTTAATATCTAATAGTGGATGACGTGCTTGCCGTAAATTGACATGATTTTCAGCGCTCAAAATCGGCAACGTAGCGTGACTTGCATGCGCCAGTTGAGCTTTTGCATTAATGAAATCAAGTTTGCCCAAAATAGTTTCATTATGCGCGATTTCTGCTCGATATGGTGCAATCAACGCCGATAATTCAGCCAGCACCCGAGCTTCTTCTTGCCGTTCCTCAATTTGGGCCTGCCGCAACCGATTATTCATTTCCATCACGGCTTGTGGTTCAATAAATAATGTCTGCCCAGTTTGACTCTGATCGTGGACCACCCCACCGAATTTACTTCTATAATTAGCTTGCACTGGAATAACGTATCGCTCATTACGCATTGTAATGATTGCATCACTAAGATATTTGGCATTCTTACCACGGGTATATGCTTCCATCTGCTGGCGAATTTGAGCTTCCGTACGGCTAATTCTTTGCCGCACTTCATGTAGTGCCGAAGAGGCTTCATCAGTGATATGACCATCGTTTTCAATTGATGTTACTAACCGTTTTGTGACGTCTGGAATAGTTACCACTTCAGCAACATACTTAGTAATTGTTGCTAGCGGTACCGCTTGTTGCTCTAATTTATCGAAAAAAAGTTTGATACTGCCTGACGCGCGCAAAACTCGGCCAATTGCGGCTAATTCCGTTGCACTAAGAGTTGCCTCAATTTTCAATCGCTTGAGTTGTGGACTAATATCAGCTAACTTGGGGATGGGAATAACCCCTACCAACCGCAAGATATTGGCGCCATCGCTCGTTTCCAATAACAATTGATTAACCTGGTCAATCTTAACCACTGGAGTTAACGTCTGTAATTCTTTTTTACCTGCTGCCGTCACCAGGTACGGTTTCATCTGATCTTTAACCTGGTCGAAAGCTAGCGTTGTTAAAATTTTTTCATTCATATCAATATTATTTCCTTTACTTTACTGTCCCGTTAACCAATAAACCACCTGTTGTGACAACACAGGGGTACTATTAATGATCCAGGTGGCCAGCCCTGAAGTCGACATTTGCGTTTGCCACCAGTCACTTGGCCAAACTTGAAAAATGGTTAACAAAAAAAAGATTGTCACATAAGTCAGCAAAACATTCATCACGCCACCTAACAATGCATTGACCTGATGAATCACTGGTAACTTTGTGATTAAGTTAAAACGACGAATTACCCAGCGACAGATAAGCCGCACAATGATAAAAATGATGATAAACGCAATGCCGTTATATAAAAATTGGTTGCCATTATCAGCAGTCAATGCACTGCCGCCCGTCTGAGATGTGGTTTTCACAATGGGAAACAATGCTGCTAACTTTGTCCCAACGATCGTTGAACTAGCTTTAGCAATTAAAATTGCAACCACATAGCTCACCAAGCCGAACAACATTCTGAGCAGTCCACGATGACGCCCAAAACTAAAGCTAATAATTAGAATAACGATAATGCCAACAGTTAAAATCATTGATTACTCACTTTCACTATCTTTAATTTGATCGATTTCTTGTTGCTTGCTAATTTGGTCTGCCACCGCATTAAATGCAACCAGATTGGATCGTTGTAATGAATTTAATTCTGGTGCTTCTTTTTTTAAATGCTCAAACTGCTCATTCACTAACTGTTGCGCCGCCAGAATCTGTTCTTTTGAACCAGGCCCCATAATTGTATACTCTTGCCCATCAATATTAATTTTAAATCGTTTATTACCGCTCATATGTGAGCCTCCTCATTAAATTAACTAAGATTATTCTAGCATGAACATTTTTTAATTACTAACCTCTGGGTATGCTAAACTTAATTTATTAATCAATCAAAGGATGTTTGTTATGCAAGAAGTTTTAAATTGCTCCACCATACAATTAAAAAAAATGCAAACCAGTTACGCTTCTTTTCAGATAGCTGCTCCCCCGGGTGCGGTTTTTCGTGCCAAAAAAAACGGCACCACTATTACCGCCTATCGTTCTGGCAAAGTAATGTTTCAGGGTAGCGACACCACCACTGAATCTAATCGGTGGCACGCAGAAACTACCACAACCAACCAGAAAAAAGTTCCTAAGGGCCTCCCAGCTAATTTTGCCAGCTGGTCTGTGCTAGGATCAGATGAAGTCGGCACTGGCAGCTACTTTGGACCACTAACGGTCGCTGCAGTTTACATTGCTGCCGCCAATTTAGATCGTGTCCGCCAACTAGGAATTCAGGATTCCAAAAAATTAACCGATCCAGAAATTATTCGCATGGCAAAACAATTGTTAACTTTTTTGCCATATCACGTTGTTAATCTGATGCCAGTAAAATATAACGAACTAATGAAGCAATATAACCAAGGTCAACTAAAGGCATTATGCCATAATTTAGCATTACAAACAGTCTTGCAAAAAATTAGTCCAACCAAACCAGATGGAATTTTAATCGACCAATTCGTTGCTCCAGCAACCTATTATCGTTATTTAAAAAACCAGCCCAATATTGTTTCGGAAAATGTTTACTTTCAAATTAAAGGTGAACAAGCACATTTAGCAGTCGCTGCAGCCTCAATCATTGCCAGATACGTTTCCCTGCTTGCCATGGATCGCCTAACTGAGAAAGCTAAATTGACACTGCCAATTGGTGCTGGCAATGCAGTGGATCAAATTGCTGCGAAGCTACTACATGAAGGATACTCGCTGACAGACTTTGCTAAAGTTCACTTTGCTAACACAAAAAAAGCAACTGAGATTGCCAAACGATACCACTAATTTAGTGTGATATAAAAGGATCTGAACATTCGTTCAAATCCTTTTTTATAACTATTCTTTTAAGCGTTAAAGTTACCATCATCATCTAAAAATGTGTTCAACACTTCTTCAACCATGTCCCACTCAGCATCATCTTCAATAGGCTCTAATTCACCTTCTGATACATTATCACTGCCTTCTTGAACTGGTTGATAGCCATACGCTTGAATATCAACCTCATCATCATTTTCGGCGCTTGCTGGGTATAACAGGATATATGATTTGCCATAGTCATCAGAGTCAAATGTAAATAAGACTTTATACAATTCCTCATTACCATCATCATCAATTAATGTAATTAAATCATCATTTTCGTTGTTTGCCTGTTCGCTCATTGCTTTTCCTCACAATTCTTGGGTTAATTTACCATGACCATCTAAATAATTTTGCAAAATTAAACTAGCAGCCAATTTATCAATCACTTGTTTTTGTTTTTTGCGGGATGTGTCAGCTTCTTCAATCAACATTCGTGAAGCCTCAACCGTAGTTAACCGCTCATCTTGATAATCAATCGGTAGACCAAAAGTATTTTGTAATAATTGCCCATAGTTTTTGGCGGCATCAACTCGCGGGCCAGAACTATTATTCATGTTTTTCGGCAGACCGACTACAAAGCCAGCAATTTCATGTTGCTTAACCAGTACTTTAATCCGCTCGATGCCAAACTGTTCTTGTTCTTCGTTAATTTTAACAATTTCCAATCCTTGAGCAGTCCAACCCAGCGGATCACTAATGGCAACCCCGACTGTTTTTGAGCCTACGTCTAATCCCATTAATCGCATTATGATTCCTCGTTAGACTTCAAATATGAGCGTACTAATTCTTCAATAATCTCATCTCGTTCGTGTTTACGGATCAGATTACGGGCATCGTTGAGTCGTGGAATATACGCAGGATCACCTGACAGTAAATAGCCCACAATTTGATTAATTGGATTATAACCTTTTTCTTCAAGTGCTTGGTAAACTGTACTTAACGTATCTTTAACATCTTTTTGATCCTTATCTCCAAAATCAAAAAACATAGTTTTATCTGTTGCCAATTAGTACACCTCCATCAACTCTTATTCCCCTTAATTCTACTAAACCAGCAGACAAAGTACAATCATCAAGAATTGATGTAACCGATTCGTAACACTGCTGTAATCAGTTATGCGATTTAGGCATTCAAAAACTCAGCAGCCTGTTTCAAGGCGGTCTCAATTCCAGCCGGCTTTTTGCCACCTGCCTGAGCTAGATTAGGACGACCGCCACCACCGCCACCTATTGCTGGTGCAATTGCTTTGATAATATCACCGGCTTTGATTCCCGCCTTGACCTTAGATTCACTCACAGCTACCAACATGTTTACTTTGTCATCGTTGGCAGTTGCTAACACTAAAACATCAGAAAGCTGTTTAGCACGCCATGAATCCGCTAGTTGCCGCATTTGGTCCATTCCTGCCACTTGTACTTGCTGAGCAATCAAACTACCTTGACTCGTCTTTTGAACGTTGCTAAAGACATCCTGTGCCTGTTGAGCGGCAATCTTAGCTTGCAGGCTTTCATTTTGACGCTGCATTTGCTTTAACTCGTCTTGTAAGCTTTCTACTTTATGAGGCACCTCTTTAACCTGTGGTGCCTTCAAAACTGCGGCAGTTTGATTTAATAGGTTTTCTCGTGCGTGCAATAATTCGTACGCATTGCTAGCTGTAACGGCTTCAATTCGTCTGACACCGGCACCAACACCGCCCTCGGACACGATTTTAAATAGGCCAATTTCGTTAGTATTAGAAACGTGATCGCCACCACAAAATTCAGTATTAAAATCGCCAATTTTAACCACACGCACGACATCCCCATATTTTTCACTAAATAACGCAATTGCTCCCATATCTTTAGCTGATTCCAAATCAGTTTCAACCGTTTTAAGTGGAATTTCACGCCAAATTTGTTCATTGACCATTTGTTCCACACGGTCCAAATCTGCTTGAGTCACTGAGCCAAAATGGTTAAAATCAAAACGCAAGTAGTGTTGTTCAACTAATGAACCAGCTTGTTGTGTGTGACCGCCTAACACATTGCGTAACGCTTGGTCCAGCAAATGAGTTGCAGTATGATTTTTTTCAATTTTTAAATGACGACTGCGGTCAACAACAAGTTGATACCGAGCACCTTTTTTCAACGATTTACTCAGCTGAATGGAATGTAAATTCTGGCCATTTGGCGCGTGTTGCACATCGGTCACAGTACCCACAGTTTCACCATGATTATTTATAACTAAGCCGGTGTCAGCTACCTGACCTCCCATTTCAGCATAAAATGGTGTTTGCTCAAAAATCACTTCTACAGGTATATCACTAACTTTAGCCTCGTCGACAATGGCTCCTTTTTGAGCAATGCCAATCACCTTTGCATCTGCCACAGTTAAGGTTTCGTAGCCAACATAGTTGCTGTTTTCCTTAAATTCAGTCCACAAGTCGTTTTGAACACCCATTGATTTATCATTACTGCGGGCATTCCGCGCTCTATTTTGTTGTTGTTGCATTTCATCTTTGAAGCCAGCCTCATCGATGGTGAGGCCTTCATCATTGGCATATTCACGGGTTAATTCTACCGGAAATCCGTACGTATCATAAAGCTTAAAGGCGGTTTTACCAGACATTTGCGTTTCCTGTTGTTGTCTAGTTTCCTGCATTGCCTGATTCAACAATGCCAACCCATCATTCAAAGTCGCATTAAATCGTTGTTCTTCAGATTGAATCACAGCAGCAATATAATCTGCATTCTTGCTTACTTCTGGATAATATGATTGCATGATCTGGCCTACGGTTGTCACCATTTTAAATAAAAACGGTTCATTAATTCCTAATTTTTTGCCATTGACTACCGCCCGGCGTATTAAACGCCGAATAACGTAGCCACGACCAACATTCGATGGTAACGCTCCATCACCAATTGCAAATGTAATTGCCCGGATATGATCTGCAATCACCTTAAAGGCCACATCGTCGACAACATTATCACCATATTGTTTTTCATCACTTAATGTTTCAGTCTGCTTAATCAAAGGCAAAAATAAATCCGTCTCAAAATTAGTTTGCGCCTGCTGAAAAATTGAAACAACCCGTTCTAGACCCATTCCAGTATCAATGTTTTTATGTGGCAATGGTTCATACGTATCTTCTGGCGTGTGGTTGTATTGTGAAAAAACAATATTCCAAATTTCCAAATAGCGTTCATTTTCACCACCTGGATAACTTTCGGGATCATCTGCCGCTAAATTATTCATTTCCTGACCACGATCGTAAAAAATCTCAGAATCCGGTCCGGAAGGGCCCTGGCCAATATCCCAAAAATTATCTTCATCCTCAATAATGTGGTCTGGCGCAATCCCAATTTTTTCCCAAAGGGCCCGCGTTTCTTTATCTTTTGGGTAAACTGTAATGTATAGCCGGTCCTCATCAAAGCCAAACCACTGATCGTCAGTCAACAATTCCCAAGCCCACGGAATGACTTCTTTTTTAAAGTAATCGCCTACTGAAAAATTACCCAACATTTCGAATAATGTGTGATGTCGTGCAGTTTTACCAACATTTTCAATGTCATTAGTCCGAATACTTTTTTGTGAACTGGTCAATCGCGGATTTTCTGGTACAACTGAGCCATCAAAATACTTTTTCATGGTGGCCACACCCGAGTTAATCCATAGTAATGTCGGGTCATCAACTGGTACTAATGGCGCGCTGGGTTCTACTTTATGTCCATGTTCCTTAAAAAATTCCAAGAACATTTGCCGAACTTCACTACTTGATAATTGTTTCAAAGGTTTCATTATTTTACCCTTCACTTTCTTTTTTAGATAATAAAATCCACCATTGCCAGCCAAGACGCCCAAACAGACGCGGTACCACTTTGCTTGCAACGATGGATAATCGTTTACCACTTAAACTCGATAATGCTGAGTCGCACTGTAATTAATGGGTAGCGAATAGCAATTTTAATCGTTCCTTGCACCAAGCGAAACGTCTCTAAAATTAACAACTACTAATCATATCCCGAACATTGATATTATAGTTGACTAGCAACATAAAATCAACGATTACTATTCTTTTTATTGCGTCGTGCTTTACGAATATCATGTCGAATTTCCAGCTTATGTTTTTGCCGTTCCTGTTCTGAAATTGCAGACTTGATTTTCTTTTTATAACCCGGTTTAACTTTTTTCTTGGTTTTTTTGACGAAGCCTTGCATTGTAGGATCTAATTTTTCATGCTTAGCCTGCCGCTTTTCACGACGGCGACGATCGTATGTCTCAACAATTTCATTATTTTTGAACTCTTTAGGCTTAAATGAAATTCCCATTTGCTCTAACTCAGTCACTTTTTGATCGTCACCAGGTTCATACAACGTTACGGCTGTTCCAGGCATGTTATTGCGGCCAGTTCGGCCTACCCGATGAATAAAGTATTCCAGGTCATTAGGAATACCATCATTGATCACCATCGAAATTCCTTCGATATCAATTCCACGGGCTGCCAAATCTGTTGCAACAACAAATTGGTAGTCTAAATTATGAACTTGACGCATCACGCGTTTTCGTTCTCGCGGAGCAATACCACCGTGGATCATAGCCACTTTTAAACCCTTGGTTTGTAAATAATGGTGAATTTCTTCGACTCGTTCTTTAGTATTAGCAAAAACCAACACTAAATATGGTTCCCCAATCGTCAACAGTCGATAAATTAATTCATTTTTGCTCTTACTTTTAGTTGATAATAACCAATTGTCAATTGTTGGGCTAATTACAGAAGTAACAGGAATTCGTTCAACTACCGGATTAGCCATATATTTACGCAAAAAAGGACGTAACTTATCAGGGATCGTAGCTGAAAAGACCATCATTTGTAAATTTTCTGGTAATGCCCCCGCAATTTGATCAACTTGTGCTAAAAAGCCCATGTCTAACGTCATGTCAGCTTCGTCAACCACAAACTGGTGGGCCTGATGAATATCGAGTACTGAATCACCAATCAGATCAGCAATTCTACCTGGCGTACCAATCACAATTTGTGGTTGATGTTTCTTGAGTTGTTCAATTTGCCGTTGTTTGTCAGTGCCGCCAACATAGTTGTGAATGCGAATGGGGGCTGGGGCAAATGAAGCAATTTGTTTTGCAGCTTCATAAATTTGGTAGGCTAATTCGCGACTGGGGGTCGTGATGACCACCTGTACTTGGTCTTTAGTTGCATCAATTGTATTAAATATCGGCAACAAAAATGCGTGGGTCTTACCGCTACCAGTCTGGGACTGTCCCACAATGCTGCGGCCAGCCTCAATTACTGGAATGACCTTGGCTTGAACTGGGGTTGGTGTTTCAAATCCCAGGTTTTTAATTGCGGTCTGTAAAAATGGTTGCAACTGAAACGCTGCAAATGATTCCGCCATGCTTATTCTCCTTTAGCTGTGTCGATCGTTAACTGATCCAATTGCGCAATAATTTCTTTAATCTCTTGTTCATCCTTTGCTTTAGCACCACTTGCTAGTGGGTGGCCGCCGCCATCATGCAACTTTGCAATTTCGTTAATTGCTGCACCCTTAGAACGCATCCGAACCCGATAAGTATCATCATCTTGTTGAACAAAAATGACCCATGAAACCACTGATTTTAGCCGCCCTGGAATCGAAACAATTCCGGCTGTTCCTGCATCTCCAAGATTAAACGACCTTAAAATTTCATTGGTTAGCACTAAATAAGCAGCACCATGGTCCAACACGGTCAGGTGTTCGTAGACATATGCTGACAACCGAGCAACTGGCAGCGTTATTTCATTTTCGTGTTGCCCAATTGCAGCGCCATCAGCACCCGCTTCCATTAAATGAGCGGCAACCTGCATCGTATGTGGTGTCGTGGCTGGATATAAAAACCGACCTGTATCGCCAATAATTCCAGCTAACAAGGCATGGGCAGCAACTTGAGATAACTCAAGTTGGTCCTTAAATTGAGCATAAAAGTCATAAATTAACTCTGATGAACTTGACGCCATCGTACTAACCCACATAATGTCACCAAACGGTTCGTCATTCGGGTGATGATCAATTTTAATTAACTGATCCCCCTGGTCAAAGCGACGGTCGTCTATTCGCGGAGCATTTGCTGTATCTGTCACAATTACCAATGCATCGTTAAACGCATCGTTATCAACCTCATCCATTTTACCAATCCAATTGAAGCCATCAATCTGCTTGCCGACCACCATAATTTCTTTATATGGAAAAGATGCTTTTAAGATTTCTGCCAGGCCAATCTGCGAACCGATTGCATCAGGATCTGGCCGTTGATGGCGGTGGATCACAATTTTCTGATATTTTTTGATTTGTGTCAAAATTTGACTTTGCAAGTCCATTATTTTATTTTCTCCTCTGCTTGAAATAGCTACTATCAGCTATCAATAATTGACCGTTCTTCAGTATACAGGTTATCACAACTAGTTTCAAAGCACAGATTTAGTGGAAGAGCGGTAACGTGATATTTTCGAACATCAATGGTGCCAAATTTGTCATTGTAATGCCAAGCAATCTAATCTTCTGCCCATCGGCCTGCAGCTCTTCTCTCACTTGGTTAGCAACAAAATAAATCGCTTCTTCAGAGTTTTCAACAAACTCAGTTTGCGTTGCTCGTTTGGTAATGGTTGTAAAATCTTGATACCGGACTTTAAGCACCACCGTTTTGCCATGCCTTTGTTGCTGCTTTAGTGCGTCAGCAACCAAACCAGCTAACATTTTTAACTGCGCTGTAATTTCAGCATCTGAAATCAACAATTGATTATATGTCCGTTCCTTACCAATTGACTTACGGTCCCGGCGATACTCGACCGGACGATCATCGATGCCGCGCACCCGGCGATATAAAATATATCCTAATTTGCCAAAATGCTGCATCAATTTACTTTCACTCAGATCAAACAATTCTTGTCCGGACACAATCCCTAAATCATGCATTTTTGGAACTGTTTTTTTGCCGACTCCCCGAAATTTTTCAATCGGTAACTTCATCAAAAAACTATGCACGTCACCAGGTTGAATAATTGTTACTCCAACCGGCTTACGATAATCTGATGCTAATTTGGCCAAAAATTTATTATAGGAGATTCCCGTTGAACAAGTTAAATGAGTTTTTGTAAAGATTTCGGACTGTAACTGATGAGCTAGCTGAACAGCGCTGGCAATATTGAGCTTATTTTCTGTTACATCTAAGTAAGCTTCATCAAACGCAATTGGTTCAATCTTGTCAGTATATTCATGAAAAATGGCGTGGATTTGAGCTGAAACTTGTCGATATAAAGTAAAATCAGGTGTTTTAAATACTGCTTTGGGTGCCAGTTCTAATGCTTTTTGCGCCGCCATGGCTGAATGAATACCAGCTTTTCGAGCAATATAGTTGGCCGTGGCAACGACGCCGTGCCCCCCAGTTTTACGCGGATCTTTCGCAATAACAAATGCTTGATTGCGCCATTGCGGGTGATCACGCATCTCAATTGAAGCGTAAAATGCATCCATGTCGATATGAATGATCTTGCGAGTGGCATCAATCTGTAATGGTTGTTGCATAAATTCATCCATTTGCTGTTCTCACTTTCACCAATAATATCAAAAAAAACTGCGACATCATGTGCCACAGCTTAATTACCCAATTATTTATGAATGTCTTATTTTGACGTTGAATCGCTAGCAGGTGCTTCGCTGGCAGGTTCAGCAGCGGCCGATTTTTCAGCTGCTGTTGGAGTTTCACTAACATCACTTGTTGCCGCACTTGATTCTTCTGTTTCAGCTGAATCTGGTTGTAGTGCGGTTACTGCAGGTTCTGTTTGGGCTGCAGCCGGCGTAACACTAGCAACTGCACTAAGATCAAAAGTTAACAAAATTCCTTCACAATCCAAGACAACTGTCCGATTAGTAGTATTAACTTCATTAATGACACCGTGTAAGCGACCAATCGTAATTACCTGATCACCCTTCTTTAACTGGCTCACCATATCCTGATGACTTTTTCGTTGCTTTTGTTGTGGTCGAATCATCATAAAATACATCAATGCGATCATGACAACAATAATTAAAATTCCAGACATCCCTTGCATCTAATTAACACCCTTTCAAAAATCATTATAGACTATACTTTAGCAGAAATTACATTAAATTACCAACAATCTTAAAAATTACGTGCATTTAATTCATTAAAACCATATTTTTCAAACACCATTTCACGAAATTCTAACACTTGATCATCAGCAATTGCTTGGCGTAAATCTTGCATCAGGTGGATTAGAAAATATAAATTATGGTAGCTAGTTAACCGAATTCCAAACGTTTCATTTACATGAATCAAATGACGGATATACGCACGACTGTAATTGCAACAAACATAGCAATCACATTCATCATCCAATGGACCAAAATCACGAGCATATTGAGCATTTTTGATCACGAGCCGCCCATGTGACGTCATGCAGGTACCATTCCGAGCAATCCTAGTCGGGAGGACACAATCAAACATATCAATACCACGCATCACACCGTCAATTAGCGAATCGGCAGTACCGACCCCCATTAAATAGCGCGGTTTATTTTCTGGTAACAATGGTGTGGTAAATTCAAGGACACGATTCATTTCTTCCTTGGACTCACCGACTGATAATCCGCCAACAGAATAGCCTGGAAAATCCATGCTGACTAGATCACGAGCGCTTTGTTGCCGTAAGCTTTTAAATCCAGCCCCTTGAACAATGCCAAACAACCCTTGCCAAGCTGGATTCTGATGTGCTTCAAGTCCCCGTTGCGCCCAACGGCTTGTTCGTTCAACTGATTTTTTAATATAATCATAGGTTTCAAAATATGGTGGGCATTCATCAAAGCTCATCATAATATCTGGTCCTAGAGCGTTTTCAACCTGAATCGCTTTTTCTGGCGACAAAAACATTTTACTGCCACTCACTGGGTCTCGGAAAGTCACCCCTTCTTCTTTAATATCACGATGCTTCGCTAATGAAAAAACCTGGAACCCCCCAGAATCAGTTAAAATTCCTTTATCCCAGTTCATAAATTTGTGCAGCCCACCTGCTTGTTCAATTAGATCTTCCCCCGGTTGTAACCATAGATGGTAAGTATTGGCTAAAATTACGCCAGCTCCCATTTCATCGAGTTCATCAGGTGAAATGCTTTTAACAGTTGCCTGCGTACCGACTGGCATAAACATCGGAGTTGGAAAAGTTCCATGTGGCGTGATCAGTTCTCCTAGGCGTGCCCCAGTGTGCTTGTCCTTTTTAATTAGCCGGTATTTGATTGCTGGTTCCATATTTTCCTCCGTTACTTGATAAACATTGCATCGCCAAAACTGAAGAAACGATACTTTTCAGCGATGGCGTGTTGATAGGCCGTTAAAATTTTGTCACGACCAGTAAAAGCAGCCACTAGCATAACAAGTGTTGATTTTGGCAAATGAAAATTGGTAATAAATGCATCAACCACTTTCCACTCATAGCCAGGCTTAATAAAAATGTCAGTCCATCCAGAATCGGCTTTGATTGCACCATTAAATTTACTCCCAATTGTTTCTAGTGTTCTGATGGAAGTTGTACCGGTTGCAATAATGCGGCCACCTTTTTGCCGTACTTCATTCAGTGTTTGGGCAGATTGTTCATCTAACCGATAAAACTCGCTATGCATTTTGTGATCTTCGATTTTTTCTTCATCAACGGGGCGAAATGTACCCAACCCGACATGCAAGGTTAAATAGACTAGTTTGATACCCTTATCTTGTACCTTTTGGAGCAAACCCTTGGTCCAATGTAAACCCGCCGTTGGTGCGGCAGCAGAACCGTTTTCCTTCGCATATACCGTTTGGTAGCGCTCCGGGTCGTCTAATTTTTCCTTGATATATGGTGGTAATGGCGTTTCACCTAATTTTTCTAATACTTCCATAAAAATTCCATCATAGTGAAATTCGATCATCCGCCCGCCATGCTCCAATTCTTCTTTGATAGTGGCAGTTAATTCCCCATCGCCAAATGTAATCTGGGTCCCGGTTTTTAACTTTTTGGCAGGCTTAACTAGTGTTTCCCAGGTATTACCTTCAGTATTATTTAACAATAATACCTCAACATGACCACCTGTTTCTGACTTCACACCATACAAACGGGCAGGTAAAACCCGCGAATTATTCATCACCACTGCATCGCCAGGGTTGAGTTGATCTAAAATATCATAAAAATGTTTGTCCTTCATTTCACCGGTTTGATGGTCTAACACCAAAAGTCTTGAAGCGTCGCGCTCCTTGATTGGTGTTTGGGCAATTAATTCGTGGGGTAAATCATAATCAAAATCGTTAACAGTTAATTCACTCATTATTTTTCTCCCTTTTCCTTTGGTACTTCAATCCCTAAATGTTGATAGGCGGCAGGGGTAACTACACGCCCACGTGGAGTCCGATTGATAAACCCAATTTGTAACAAGTATGGTTCATACATTTCTGCCACAGTTTCCGCTTCTTCTCCAATATTAGCAGCCAGCGTGTTTAAGCCAACCGGTCCACCACGATAAAATTTAATCATTGTTTTTAATAATTTGATATCAATTTCATCCAGCCCTTGATTATCGACCCGCAACAAATTGAGTGCTGATACCACCACAGCCTGATCAATTGAATCTCGGCCGTCCACTTGTGCAAAATCACGTACTCGTTTTAACAAGCGGTTGGCAATTCTGGGTGTACCACGCGAACGTAGCGCCAACTCATGCGCCCCAGCTTCTTCGATTCTCGTTTGAAAAATAGAAGCAGTCCGAAACACAATCTGCTCTAATTCATCCACCTTGTAATAATCCATGTGCTCGACAATTCCAAATCGATCACGCAACGGTGCTGATAACAAGCCAGCACGAGTAGTTGCCCCGATCAATGTAAACGGTGGTAATGGAAAATGAACCGGATGAGCAGTTGGCCCTTGCCCCACCACAATATCAACGAAAAAATCCTCCATCGCTGAATAAAGCATCTCTTCGACAATTTTTGGTAATCGATGAATTTCATCAATGAACAGCACATCCCCGGGCTCTAATTCATTTAAGAGTGCTACCAGATCGCCAGGCTTTTCGATTGCAGGCCCGCTGGTTGTGCGAATATTAACTTGCATTTCATTAGCAATCACCATCGCCAGGGTCGTTTTCCCTAGTCCTGGTGGCCCGTACAAAAGCACGTGGTCTAATGACTCGCTTCTTGCTTTAGCAGCCTGAATATAAACTGTCAATTCATGCTTAATATTAGTCTGACCAATATATTCGTTTAAATGTTGTGGGCGGAGTGAGGTTTCGATTGCCCGCTCTTGGCCGTCCACATTCTCACCTGATAATAAATGCTGATCATCATCCACTACAATCCGCTCCTTTCGCTATTCAGTCAGTAAACTTAAGCCTTGACTCAGATACCCGTCAGTTGATGTTGTTGGTAATTTGCGTAGTTGTTTAGCAATCCGTTCAACTTCTTTAGCACGGTAGCCTAATGCTTCTAGAGCAGCCAATGCATCTGCTAACTGACTCGAATCTGTACCATTAGCGACTGCATTCACTGTAACGTCACTAGCTTGATCCAATTGAGTAATTTTATCCTTCAGGTCCAACACAATTTGCGAGGCAGTTTTTTTACCAACACCTGGAAACTTGGTCAAATAGGCTGAATCATTATTGGCAATGGCGTTGATCAACCCACTGTGATCTTCATTAGCTAAAATTGCCAACGCACTTTTAGGACCAATTCCCGAGACGTTAATTAGTTTTTCAAATAGTTGCTTTTCGGCTTGATCGATAAATCCATACAATGCCATTTCATTGTCCCGAACAGCCTGATAGACAAAAATGCGCACTGGTTTTTCATTATTTTCTTGATATCGATATGGATTAGCCGTTAGTAACTTATAGCCAACTCCTGCTACATCTAACACCACAAAACTCGGTGTCACCATTGTGACATGACCCTCAAAATATTCAAACAAAATTAATCCCTACTTTTCTTCAATTTGCTTGTTAGATTGTACCACATATGTATCGCTTAAACCGTGCTGCCTTTTTGGTCAACCCGTTTAAGCCTATTTTGGTGCTATTAAAATTCGTGATCATCAAACTCACCCGCAAAAGCACTATGCGAATCTTGAATTCGTTTAAACATCTTTTCAAGATCGGTATCCGCAAAATGTACCAATACTGGGCGACCATGTGGACAATTAAACGGATTTTCACACTCTGGTAGCTTCTTCAATAGTGCATCCGCTTGTTGCGCGTTTAAGTAATGATTTGCTTTAATCGCACGTTTGCAACTCATCATAATCGCTGTTTTTTCCAGAAATTGAGCTATGCTGAGCTGACCATCATTAATCGTCCAATCAATCATTTCGCGAATGGTAGATTCTTCTTGGCCTTCCTTGAACCACGTTGGGTGCGAACGAAAAATAAAACTATTTTGCCCAAATGGTTCCGGATTAATGCCCACCTGCTGTAACACATCTAAATGCTCATTGATTTTCATCGCATCAGTTGTGGGATAATCGAGTACCAGTGGCACCAATAAATTTTGTTGATCAGTGCTAACTTCTCCAATCGCTTGCCGGTAATACTCGTAGTTGATTCGTTCTTGAGCTGCATGTTGATCGAGAATATATAGGCCATCTTCAGCCTGTGCCAACAAAAATGTTCCATGAAATTGACCTAGATATTGTAGTGTTGGAAAACGTTCCTGCGATTTATCAGATTCACCTAACTCTAACTCAACACTGCTAGGCTTTGTTACCAGTGATGCATCGTCGCTATTTTTTTCCCCGAACGGACTAGCCGCTTGTTCTTGCTGATATTTTTGATCAAAGCTTTGCATTTGGGGCGTCACTAATTCACTTTGTTTTTCAATTACAATCGGTGTAATTGCCATAACGGGCTTAATTTCGCTTTTATTTTTCCGCTCATTATTTTTTTCGTTGCTATTCTCAGTGACTGGATACTGCTGCGAAACTTCATTTAGATTGCGCTGTAATTGACCATAATCAATCGATTCATTGCCAAACTGATCTAACGCATCTGGGATCAAGTTTTCCTGCGCGATTCGCTGGCGAATAGTGGTTGCAATTAATTGGCCTAGCTGCTCTTCCTTACTAATTCTAACTTCGCGTTTAGCTGGATGAACATTGACATCCACCAACACAGGATCTAATTCAATATCAAGTACACTAATTGGGTAACGTCCAACCATTAACTTAGAGCCATAACCTTGAATCAGTGCTTTCGTCAGCTGAAAGTTACGAATATAACGATGATTAATCATAATCGAAATATATTGACGCGATGACCTGGTGGCTTCAGGTAGCGATGTATAGCCAGAGATCATAAAATCTGCATCCTCACCGTCAAATTTAACCATTTTGCGAGCATTACTAATCCCATAAATAGCCGCTATTACTTGTTGCAAATTACCGTTACCAGGTGTGCGTAATATTTCATGATCATTATGCATAAAACTGATGGCAACTGATGGATTAGCCAATGCTAACCGGTCGACAATATCTGTAATTTGAGTCAATTCAGTCTGAGGCGACTTAAGATACTTCAACCGTGCTGGTGTGTTGAAAAACAAATCTGTAACGGTAATATCTGTGCCTCGTCGTGCTTGTGCCGGTTGGTTGGATTGTACTACACCACCGCGAATTTGAAATTTAGTACCAGTCTCATCGCCGGTCGAAGTGCATAGAACTACATCAGCTACAGATGCAATACTAGGCAAAGCTTCACCACGAAACCCTAACGATTTCACCTTAAACAAATCTTCTCGTGATGCAATTTTGCTCGTCGCATGTCGTTTGAAAGCAATCGGCACATCATCTGGTAAAATTCCAGCACCATCATCGATGATCCTAATGCTATCTAATCCAGATTGTGACACGATAATATCGATTTGTTTGCTGTTAGCATCCAAAGAGTTTTCAACCAATTCTTTCACAATTGATGCGGGGCGTTCAATCACCTCACCAGCTGCAATTTGATCTGCTAACACTTCATTTAATTCGTGAATTTTACTCATGATTGTCCTCCGGATTGGATCTTTTTCTGCCACTCATACAATTGGTTCATAACATCCATCGGGGTCATTGCCATTAGATTCAACTGCTTTAATTGATCAATGATTTGCTCATATTTAGGATCCAATTGAACTGTGTTAAACAAAGCTAACTGCTGATCCTCTTTAGTCATATGATGCTCTATTTCAGACGTCTGCTCTGTATAGTTACCAGCAGGCAGTTGGACGTCTTTTTGTTCAAGTTGGCCTAAAATTTTATCTGCTCGTTTTAACAAAGATTCCGGCATTCCAGCTAACTTAGCAACATGGATCCCATAGGATTGATCTGCTGGACCCGCCTCGACCTTGTGTAAAAACACTAATTCACCATTTTTTTCAACCGCGCCAACATGCACGTTGACTAATTGCGGCAGTGATTGGTCAAGAGCCGTCAACTCATGATAATGCGTGGAAAACAACGTCTTGGCATGAATTTTGTTGTGGACAAACTCAATAATTGACTGTGCTAAGGCCATGCCATCAAATGTTGCTGTCCCACGTCCAATTTCATCAAACAAAATCAAACTGTTGGCACTGGCATGACTCAAAGCATTATTTGCTTCCTGCATTTCAACCATAAAGGTACTCTGCCCTGAAATTAAATCATCAGCCGCACCAATTCGTGTGAAAATCTGATCAAAAATCGGTAATTGAGCTTTCTTAGCTGGAACAAAACAACCCATCTGCGCCATTACAACCGTCAAGGCTAGCTGACGCATATACGTACTCTTACCTGACATGTTAGGCCCAGTAATCAATAAAATCGTGGTTTCGTCATCCATCACGACATCATTTGGAACGTATGTTTGATGCCCCATAAATTTTTCAACCACGGGATGTCGCCCATCAATAATGTGTAAATCATGCCCCTCAGTAAATTCCGGCCGTATGAAATGATATGTCTCGCTCACCACAGCAAAGCTCTGTAAAACATCAAGCTGTGCTACAGCTTTTGCCAACCGCTGTAACCGCTCAATTGATGCTTTGACAACTTCTCGCACATTGGTAAACAATTCATATTCTAATGCTGTGGACTTTTCTTGTGCCTCTAAAATTAAGGCTTCTTTTTCTTTTAATTCAGGGGTTGAAAAACGCTCTGCATTTGTCAGTGTCTGCTTTCTTTCGTATCGATCCTGCGGCAATTTAGGTAAGTTAACTTTGGTAACTTCAATATAGTAACCAAAAACATGATTAAAACCGATCTTTAAATTATTGATTCCAGTTGCTTTTCGTTCTTGTGCTTCTAGCTGTGCAATCCACTGCTTGCCGTTTTTCATCGCATCACGATATGAATCAAGTTGTTGATCATAGCCATCCTTAATAACATCGCCATCAGTAACAGACATTGGTGGTTCGTCATTAATGGAGCGTTCAATTAAACTTGTAACGTCCTCAATTGGATCAAGTCGTTCCTGCAATTCATCAAATGCAGGAGCCGCTAGGGATTCTAACAGATATTTGATCTTTGGAATTTGCTCTAGCGACGTCCGCAACTGAATTAGATCTCGACCGTTAACATTGCCATAAGCAACGCGTCCGGCCAGCCGCTCTAAATCATAAACCTGAGTAAGTTCATCTTGAAGGTTGCTTCGTTCAAAATAATGGCTCAACAACTCTTGTACTTTATCCTGGCGTGCACTAATGGCCCCTTTATCCAGTAATGGTCGATCGAGCCATTGTTTAAGCAACCGACTGCCCATGGCTGTTTTAGTTTCATCAAGTAACCAAACGAGGGTTCCCTGCCGTTTGCCACTCCGAATATTGATATTTAATTCTAGATTATGCTTAGAATAGTGATCCATCTTGAGAAAATAGGACGGCTCATACGCCACTGCCCGTTGTAAATGGCTCAATGAGCGTTTTTGTGTGGTCATCAAATAAGAAATCAAAACTGAAACTGACTGTTTTTGTAATGATTCATCCAAATCTTGTGTCAGATAACTCTGCTCCGCGGAGGTTACAATCTCTTTTTGATGTGAGATTAAAATTGAACGTTGCTCAAATTGCTGCATTAAACTGTCATAAATTGAATCGTCAACCACTACCTCTTTAGTCCGTAAATTAATCATTTCATTAAGCAACGTATCAGCCGTCTTTAAAAAACTTGTTTTTAATTCACCAGTTGATAAATCAACGTAAGCAAACCCAAATTCCTGATTTTCGTTGGCAATAACTGCCGTTAAATAATTGTTATCGCGAGCTTGATCACCAGCTAAATCCATTTGAGTTCCTGGAGTAACTAACCTAGTAACAGCCCGTTTGACCATTCCCTGTGCCAACTTAGGATCTTCCATTTGCTCACAAATGGCAACTTTATAACCTTTATCAATTAAAATATCAATATAGTTTTCAACTGCATGATGTGGCACACCACACATTGGAATTGGGTTAGCAGCACTCTTGTTACGAGTTGTTAAAGTTAATTCAAGGATTTGTGCCCCTTTAATCGCATCATCATTGAATAATTCGTAAAAATCACCCAAGCGATAGAATAAAAAGGCATCTTGATATTGGTCTTTAATTAATTGATATTGTTGCATCATTGGCGTTTCTTTAGACTTTTGTGGCACCTGGTTTCACCTCGTATCAATGGAATTCATAGCAATAATTCTACCACGTTTCGTTGCTCAATAGCATTTAAACCGGTAACTTATTTGTAGTTTTCGATTTAAACAAACAAGGATCGGTTCCAAAGCATGTTTGCTTGGTCCCAATCCTTATTTGGCATAATCAACCGAGCGAACTTCACGAATCACCGTCACTTTTATGTGACCAGGATACTCGAGCTCATCTTCGATTTCATTTTTAATGTCATGTGATAACGTTGCAGCTTGTAAATCTGAAATCATTTTAGGCTTTACAATCACGCGAACTTCACGTCCAGCCTGAATTGCAAAACTGTGGTCAACGCCATGATGCTTGTTGGCAATGGCCTCCAATTGTTTCAACCGTTGAATGTAATTTTCCAACGATTCGCTCCGCGCTCCTGGTCGGGCACCAGAAATCGCATCTGCGGTTGCAACCAATACTGAAATAATATATTCAGGTGCTACATCACCGTGATGGGATGCAATTGCATTGATAACAACTGGATTTTCTTTATACTTCGTTGTTAATTCCACACCTAATTCAACGTGGGATCCTTCAACTTCATGATCAACTGCCTTACCGATATCGTGTAATAATCCTGCGCGCTTAGCTAATGTAACATCTTCGCCAAGTTCAGCAGCCAAAATGCCTGCAATCTTAGCGACCTCAATTGAGTGGTTCAATACGTTTTGACCATAACTAGTACGATACTTCATTCGACCAATAATCTTAATTAAGTCTGGATGAATTGAATGGATTCCCAAATCAAAAACAGTTTGCTCGCCAACTTCACGGAGTTGCTGATCCATATCTTTTTGAGCTTTAATCACTGCTTCTTCAATTCGAGCTGGATGAATTCGACCATCTTGAATCAGCTTCTCTAATGCCATTCTGGCGATTTCGCGCCTGATTGGATCAAATCCACTTAACACAACCGCTTCCGGTGTGTCATCGATAATCAAATCAATACCAGTGAGTGTCTCCAAAGTCCTAATGTTACGACCTTCACGTCCAATAATTCGGCCCTTCATATCGTCATTAGGCAACGTAACTACTGAAACTGTCGTCTCTGACACCATGTCAGCAGCGCTGCGTTGAATTGCTGATACAATCAGGTCTTTCGCCTTTTTGTCAGCAGTTGCAGCAGCTTCTTGTTCACTATCACGAATTAATACTTCGCGCTCGTGACCAAGTTGTTCTTTGGTTTCCGTCAAAATTTCTTCTTTCGCATCATCACGTGACATTTCAGCCACATGTTGTAGTTCAGTCTCACGTTGTTCAATTAATTTTGTTACTTGTTGTTGATCTGTTTGAATTTGCTCTTCTTGCTCGTCAAGCTTATGCTCGCGCTCGCCAAGAGCATTTTCGCGGTTTTCAATAGAATTATCTTTACGATCAAGAGTTGTTTCACGTTGCAGCAACCGGTCCTCTTGTTTTTGAACCTCTGCCCGACGATTTTTTAATTCATCTTCAACGTTTTCCCGATACTGATGGCTTTCTTCTTTAGCCTCTAAAATGGCTTCTTTTTTAGCCGTTTCAGCCTCTTTTTTCGCATTTGCAATAATTCCTTCAGCACTATTGTGAGCTTGGTCCAATTGCCGTTCAAAGCTCATCTTACGAACAAAATAACCCACAATAATCCCGACAACAATAGCGATCACGGCGAGAATCATGCTTAAAGCATTCATTTTTTCACCTCCGCATCAACTATTAAATTGTTTGCTGTTCAAATAATCTTTAAAAATTTAATGTGTTAATTGATTATTTACACTTGGTTAATTCTAATATTGCAGTGACCGCATGTCAACTAATTGTGACTTTTTAATATGCTTACTGACTACAGCAGCAGCACTTAGAACGCTAAAATATTTTTTACTAAAAAAAGCTATGACCATTAGTTCAGCCATAACTTGCTATTATTTTGTCATATTTATTTTTTGGGGTCGTCTAAATCCAATTCTTCAGGATTATCAGGGGCAACTTTTCCTGTCCCCTCGCCTTCCATGCCATATGCAACGCGGACCTTTTGCATTAACTCATCCATTACATCTGGATGATCAGCGAAATATTGTTTGGCATTTTCTCGACCTTGACCAATTCGCTCGTCGCCATAGGAATACCACGAACCACTCTTATCAACCAAATCTTTCTCAACTGCCATATCAACTAACTCACCGGTCTTGGAAATTCCATGGCCGTACATGATATCAACTTCAGCACGACGAAATGGTGGCGCAACCTTATTCTTGACCACTTTAATTTTGGTACGGTTACCCATCACTTCCGTGCCATTTTTAATCTGTTCAGCTCGCCTAATTTCTAACCGAATAGTGGCGTAAAATTTGAGAGCTCGGCCACCAGGGGTTGTTTCTGGATTACCAAACATCACGCCGACTTTTTCACGAATTTGGTTGATGAAAATCGCAATAGTTTTTGTTTTGTTAATTGAGCCGGATAATTTTCGTAATGCCTGTGACATTAACCGAGCTTGCAGACCAACGTGAGCATCACCCATTTCGCCTTCAATTTCAGCCCGTGGTACTAATGCAGCTACAGAATCAACCACCACAATATCAACTGCACCACTAGAAATTAAGGCATCAGCAATTTCCAAGCCTTCTTCGCCAGTATCTGGTTGCGATAATAGTAGATCATCAACACTTACTCCCAGAGCATTAGCATATTTAGGGTCCAAAGCGTTTTCAGCATCAATATATGCTGCAGTGCCACCTTGTCGTTGCACCTCTGCCACCGCATGCAATGCAACGGTTGTTTTCCCAGAACTTTCAGGCCCGTACATTTCAACAATCCTACCACGTGGATAGCCACCAACACCGAGTGCCTCATCTAGTGCCAAAGAACCACTAGAAACAGTTGCAATTTTTGTATCGGCTTGGTCCCCCATTCGCATAATTGAACCCTTACCAAAGTTTTTTTCAATTCTTCTTAATGCAGCATCAAGCGCTGCTTTTCGTTCGTCAGCCAAGTTAGTTCCTCCTTAAAAATCGAACATCATTCTTAGTAATCATATCAGTTCAGCACAAAAAATCAAGCAAAATCGAACAAAAGTTCGTATTTTAATTAATCTGGCTTAAAATCAACTGTAAACCAGATAAAACACTCTTCTCCCGAATTGCCTGCCGATCATCTGACTCAGGATATTGTTCTAGCTTAGTTTGAATGTGACCAATACCTGTATCTAAACCAATCCAAACAGTTCCTGCCGGCTGTCCTTCTAGCGAATCAGGACCAGCAACCCCTGTAAACGAAATACCAATATCTGCATTTAAAAGATGGCGTGCCTGACTCGCCATCGCAGCAGCGGTTTGCTCACTAACGACACCGTTTTCATCAATAACTTTGGCCTCAATTTGCAACAAGTTTTTCTTTGCCTGACTAGCATAGGTCACAAAACCGCCACTAAAAACATTTGATGCCCCTGCAACGCTGCAAATTGTGCTTTGAAACAATCCACCAGTTAAGCTTTCTGCTGCAGTAATCGTTAACTTATGCTCCTTTAATTTTGTAACAACCTCTTGCACTAGGCTGTTGTTACTACCCACACCATAACAAAATTCCCCAACTCGAGCCATAATTTGCTGTTGCGTATCATCCAGTAATTGTTTGCTCTGATCTAGATTAGCTGCAGTGACCGTTAACCGGATCAAAATCTCGTGAGCCTTTGCATAAGACGCAATTGATGGATTAGCATTTTCTACCACTAAATCATCTAGCTGATGCATCAGTACAGACTCAGAAATACCATAAAAACGGAGCACCCGTGAAACAAGCTGTCGCTGGGCTGGATAAACGTTGCTCAGCAATGGGAGTAAATGATTTTGCATCATCGTTTCCATTTCACTCGGCGGCCCGGGCAAAATTGCTACATCTGCCCCGGTTTCATTGTTATAAAAATCGCCCAACGCTAAGCCAGCATCGTTTGGTAATATTGTCGCACCGCTGATATATTGTGCCTGCTTGGTATTTTCAGGTGCCATTGGTCGCTGTTGATTGGCAAAATGATTCTTAATTTCACTAAATTGATGCTCGTCAACCTGCAACTTGGCATGTAAAAATTCAGCAACAGAAGCCAGTGTCATATCATCTGCTGTCGGGCCAAGACCACCACAAATGATAATTAAATCGCAACGCGCTGCCGCCTGTTCAAGCGCCATGATAATTCGTTTCTTATTGTCGCCGACAACCGTTTGAAAGTGTGATTCAATGCCAAGTTGTGCCAATCTTTCAGCAATATATCTTGCGTTTGTATTATCGATTCTACCCAGCAGTAGTTCAGTCCCAACAGTAATTATTTCTCCTTGCATTGTGGTCCTCCTTCTAATTAATAACATACGTCAATTATAACCAATTTCAATTAAAT